>JAOUDE010000014.1 GCA_029859455.1 Ignavibacteria bacterium
TGGATGTCAGCCCGGACGGACGCTACATCGTGGCCAGCGGGAAACTTCAGAGTATCACGACAGCCTTCAATTTCGAGAAGATGCTGACCGCAATTCAAAACAAGGACTTCACCGGCAATGAAGACGGTATCCCGGTTCTAAACTATGATTCGGTGAAGGATGCGGAGATCAATGTCGGCCTCGGCCCCCTCCACACTCAGTATGACGATAAGGGCTTCGCATACACATCGCTCTTCGTCGAAAGCGCCGTTGCCAAATGGAAGCTCGGAACGTGGGAGATCGTTGACAAAATTCCCGTTTCCTACAACATCGGCCATCTCTGTACCGCAGAGGGAGATTCCCGCAGTCCCGATGGAAAGTATCTGGTTGCCCTGAACAAGCTTTCGCACGGCAGGCATCTGAGTGTTGGTCCGTCACAGCCGGAGTCTTCCCAGCTGATTGACATCAACGGGGACAAGATGACTCTGCTTGCTGATGCGTTCACCGAGCCGGAACCGCACTATGCCCAGATGATCAAGGCGGACAAGCTGAATCCGATTGAGGTCTACCCGAAGGAAGAAAACAAACATCCGAAAGCGATCTGGGATATCAAGGATGCAAAGGTCACGCGGAACGGAAAGAACGTCGAAGTTCTTATGGTGGCGGTGAGAACGTTCTTCGAGCCGACCGCGATTGAGGTGAACAAGGGTGACAAGGTCACAATCTACATGACCAATATTGAGCAGACGACAGACGAACTGCACGGACTTGCCATCAACGAATACGACATCAATATCGTCGCTGATCCGGGCGAGATTAAGATCGTCGAGTTTGTCGCCGACAAGGCAGGAGTGTTTCCATTCTACTGTACGAACTTCTGTTCTGCACTCCATCAGGAGATGCAGGGATATTTACTCGTGAAAGGATAGGAAGTATCATCTTAACCAGCGTCGTCCGCCGGCCTGTATTCCGGAGGGGCCGGCGGTGACGCCGGAGAGGGACGTATGAACAGGATATTTGATAATGCCAACAGGTTCTTTGACCGGCAGCTGACATTCCGGAGCAGACTCCTTGTCCTCCTCGGAGCCGTCATGCTGATTCCGACATTCTTTCTTCCGCTCTGGCATATGACGCTCTACTCCAATCAGTTCCCGGAGGGATTGCGGCTATCGATTCATTCCCACACACTTGAGGGTGAGCAATCGAAGTATAGAAATGATCTGGAAGAGATCAATGCGCTTAACCACTACATTGGAATGAGACCGCTCGTCGAGGAGGATTTCACCGAGTTCAAATGGATTCCGTTTGTCCTTGGGGGGGTAATTCTCCTCTCTCTCAGAGTGATCGTCCTGGGCAATATCTCGAAACTGGTCGACCTTACCATACTGTTCACATACTTCGGATTATTCTCCCTCTGGAGCTTCCAGAGAAAACTCTACCTGTACGGGCATGAACTGGATCCGACGGCCGCCGTGACGGTCGACCCCTTCACACCTCCGATGATCGGCCACCAGACTCTCGCCAATTTCGAGGTGTACAGCTTTCCGGGGGCCGGCTCATACTTCATGGCGCTTGCTCCGGTTCTGTTCATTCTTGCGATGTGGTTGTCTCGTGAAGCAGGGAAGGAGCGGAACCCGGCCTCCTCATGATGATGGCGTTCCGTCATATCGCGCTCTTTGTTCTGCTCTGGGTCATCGCTCCCGGATGGGAGGGAAATGCAGGAACCGTTCAGGTCACCGAAGAAGACGGTCGCGCAGGGCTGTTGCAGGAGCATGTCGACGCCGCCCGGCCGGGTGATTCGATCCTTGTGGCAGAGGGGCGCTACCATGGCAATCTGCTCGTGTCAAAGCGGTTGTCGCTCATCGGTTCCCGGGGGGCTGTCCTGCTTGGCAACGGAACCGGGAGCGTGGTGACCATCACGGCCGATTCATGTGAATTGTCCGGTTTCAGCATTGAAAACTCCGGGATCATGCTTGCCGAAGAGGATGCAGGGATCATGGTGCAGTCCGGCCGGAACCACATCAGGGGAAATCAGCTTTCGGACATTCTGTTCGGGATCTACCTGTGGGGAGCCGATTCGAACATCGTTTCGGGAAATACGGTGACCGGGAAGGCGCAGCTCGGGCTGGGACAACGGGGGAGCGGGATTCATATCTACAATTCCGTATCGAATCGGTTCGTCGGGAACAGGATTTCGGACATGCGGGATGGGTTCTATATCCTGTACGCAAACAATTCTTACATCGAAGGGTGTGAGGTGTTCAACGTCCGCTACGGACTCCACTATATGTATGCTGATTCCAATATTTTCATCGGCAACAGTTTCCATGACAACATCGCGGGCGCTGCAATCATGTATTCGAACGGAATACAGATGTTCCGGAACGAGTTCCGCGACAACCGGGGGTTTTCCTCGTACGGAATCCTGTTTCAGGATTGTCATGATCTGATCGCAGAGTACAATGTCATCACTGACAACACGGTTGGCATGTTCATGGAGTCGTCCACCGGCAATCTCTTTCGTGCGAACCTGATTGCCCGCAATCACATCGCCCTGCAGATGTTTCAGAACTCCACATCGAATACCTTCACAGAGAATGACTTCATAGAGAACCTCAGTCCGCTGACCATTGTGGGCAAGTCCACAGGATCGATCTGGTCCGTTCAGGGCAGGGGAAATTACTGGAGTTCCTATGACGGGTACGATCTGGATGGAGACGGGACTGGAGATGTGCCGATGAAGATTCAGAACATCTTCGAATACCTTGAAGGGCAAACCCCTGGTGTACGACTGTATCTGTACAGTCCGGCGTCACAGGCGCTTGCTGTCGCAGCAAACTCGTTTCCGATCCTGGATACGTCCGGCGAAGTAGATCCACATCCGCTCATGAGGCCCGCGGTCAAGGATATGATCTTCACATCCCCTGAGAACGCGATGACCGACGGAGGAGTGGAAGCGGGATGGCCGTTGTTTCCTGCCATCGGTTTTCTGATCGGCGGGGTCGCGTACTACAAGCTGTCCAGGAAACAGCGATGATCCGGGTCGAAAAACTGACAAAGAAGTTCGGAAAAGTGAACGCTGTTGCGGGAGTCACTTTCTCTGTGAAGGAGGGAGAGGCGTTTGCCTTCCTCGGTCCGAACGGGAGCGGGAAGACGACGACGATGAAGACAATTGTGGGTCTGAATGTTCCGTCGGATGGATCTGTCATGGTCGGCGGGCTGGACGTCCGGCGGTTTCCCAGAGAGACGAGACGACTCATCAGTTACCTGCCGCAACGGGTCATTTTCCCAGAACGGCAAACGGCTCGTGAAGTTCTTCATTTCTATGCGGGAATCCGGAAGGCGCCCCGGCAACGGGCTGATGAGGTCATGGAAGAGTTCCGGTTTTCTCAAATTGCTGAACGTCCCGTCGGAGAGTTCTCGGGCGGTATGATTCAGCGGCTCGGGCTGGCCGTTGCTTCGCTCGCCGACGCGCCTGTGCTGCTTCTGGATGAACCGACTGCGAATCTGGATCCGCACGGGGTTAAACGGTTCAGGGAGTTTGTCCTCCGGCAAAAAGAGAGGGGAAAGACGATTCTCTTCTCGACGCATTTGCTTCCGGAAGCTGAGCAACTTGCGGACCGGGTCGGCATTTTCGTCGGAGGAGAGCTTGTTTCAGAGGAATCGGTGGATCATCTGAGGCTTGCATTTCAGGCGAGCAGGACGATCGAAGATATGTATCTTCGCTACGTGGGGTCCGGCGAAAATGAGTAGAACAGCGTTCCTTCTGATTGCCCTTCTGGTGTCTTCCTGTTCCCCCCGTGAGATCGAACCGGTTCCGATCTATGAAGAGGATACATGTTCCTTCTGCCGGATGTCGATTTCCGAGCCGAGGTTTGCCGCCGAGATTCTCAGCACATCCTCCGAGGTTTACAAATTTGATGACCTGGGATGTCTTCGCTCATTCCGGGAGCGCCGGACCGATGTTGTCCCGGCCGGAGTATTTGTCATCGACTATGACAACGGAACATGGCTGCCGTACCACAGGGCAGTCGTTACCGTGACTGGTATCAGAACCCCTATGGCGTCCGGTTTGATTGCGACCTCATCGCGAGCGAGGGCGGCCGAGATTGCTGAACACCATCCACCGGAGGATCAGTAATGGAGATTCGAGCGGTAGTGGATATTGCATTCCAGGAACTGACCATCAATATTCGGAACAAATGGACCACCCTCTTCGCGGTCGTCTTTGGTGTATTGATTGTCAGCATGGCCTACGTTGGAATGCAGGTGGAGGGATTCGGCGGGATGCAGAGTTTCTCAAGAACATCAGCGAGTATGCTGAATCTCGTGTTATACATCGTTCCGCTCGTGGCTCTCACCATGGGGACATTGAGTTTTACGGGAGACAAAGGATCGATGGAGCTGTTGTTTTCACAGCCGCTGGTCCGAGGGGAGGTTCTTGTCGGAAAGTGGCTCGGACTGTTCTTCTCAATTGCCCTCTCGACTCTTGGAGGATTCTCCATTGCCGGAGGGCTGATCGCCGCCACCGTGGGGACAGCGGGGCTGGTCCAGTATTTGCTGTTTGTGATTCTTTCTCTCCTGCTCGGAATGGTCTTTCTGACAATTGCCGTCCTTGTCGCCACTCTCAACAGGCGTCAGGCGAAGTCGTTTGGTTTTGCCCTCTTTCTCTGGTTCTTTTTTGTGCTGTTCTACGACCTCCTCGCTCTTGGCGCGGCCGCCATGCTGCGCGGCGAACAGGCAAACACGCTTCTGTTTGTGTCGTTGTTCGGCAATCCGGTTGATATGGTCCGGATCGCAACTCTTATCCTGCTCGACAGCACGGAGATGTTCGGCGCGTCCGGCGCGGCGCTCGTGCGGTTTCTCGGAGGAGAACTTGGCAGTATCCTCCTGCTGGTTTGTTCCCTCATCGCCTGGATTGTGATCCCGCTCGGGATTTCCATACGCATTCTCCGGCCTCAGGATATCTGACTCCTCTCACAGTTACCACTTCTGCGAACTCTCCTTCCGACGTTTCGGAAACCAGCCTGTTTCATGCCCTCGTGACGGCATAAACCTACGGTTTTGAACCAGTTTTGATGTTTCCTACAGGGATATCATGGCACGTATGTTGGGGTTTCTTTCGCTATGAGAACTGACAGTCATGAAACATCCAGGAATGACCCGATGGAAGAACCTGTGCCGAAGAGACTCCCGCAGAACACAGAGGGGGAGTATTACACGAACGAAAACTGTGACGGCTGTGCGTACTGCGCGGCGGTCGCTCCGGAGAATTTTGATTTCAACCGTGACAAGAACACCTACTTTGTCTCCAAACAACCTGCGACTCCGGAAGAAACGGACTATGTCCAGGAAGCAATGGATGACTGTCCGGTTGATGCCATTCAACGGATGCAGGGCGACGGACAGAGCATTAGCGGACCGGAAGATCACCGAAGGGGGGATGCGGCATGAATGATCGGAAGAGGACTCCGGTGCGGGACTATTCGATCGAGACCCGGCTGATCTACGGGAAGGCGAATGACCTTCACTGGGACTACAGCCATCACCTCGTCCCCCCGATTTCTGCCTCGGCCACCTTCCGGCTCGATTCATCGCGCCGCGGGGCGCAGGGGTTTCATGATTTTGCACACCAGCATGATGCACCGGAATCCCTGCCGACAGCACCGATCTATATTTATGATCGCCTCGGTGAACCCAACAAGGATATGCTGGAGGAAACGCTCGCAGCTGCAGAGCAGGGAGATTCTGCCGTCACTTTTGCCAGTGGGATGGCCGCCATCAGCGCAGTACTCGGCATTCTCGTCCAGCAGGGCGATGAAGTGCTGGCTCATACGACTCTGTATGGCTGCACGTACTCCCTGCTGACCAACTGGTTCCCGCGGCTCGGAGTTCGGGTAACATTCGTTGACTTCTCCGATCTGGAAGCTGTACGGTCCATGATAACGAATCGGACCAGAGTGATGTATGCTGAAACTCCGGTCAACCCAACCCTGCGCCTGGTTGATCTGGAGGGCCTCGCCCGCCTTGCGGCTGCGGCCAATGCTCTGAGGCCCGTAACATCAAGAATCGTGACAGTCGTTGACAGTACGTTTGCAACGCCGTTCTGCCAGCGGCCGTTGACGCACGGAATCGACTTTGTGGTCCACTCCCTCACCAAGGGAATAGGTGGGTTCGGTACCGATATCGGAGGCGCTGTCATCGGACCGGCGTGGAGCCGCGATCCGCTTTTGCTCTACCGGAAAGACTTCGGCGGTGTGCTCTCGGCGAAAGCCGCCTGGCCGGTCCTGGTTCAGGGTCTTCCCTCGCTGGCTGTGCGGATGAGGGCGATGCAGGCGACGGCTGGAGTTGTTGCGCGGTACCTCAGTACGGTTCAGGATGTCGAGAGGGTGTCGTATCCGGGCCTCGAGGATTTTGAACAGGCCGACCTTGCCCGGAAGCAGATGGTCGATTATGACGGCGTATTTGCTCCCGGGGCGTTGATCTACTTTTCCATGTGCGGCGACTCTCCGGCGGAATCCCGTCATCGGGCCGAACGCTTCATTGACCATATCGCCAATGAGGCGTACTGCATTACCCTTGCCGTCAGTCTCGGCAACATACGGACCCTGATTGAGCATCCGGGATCGATGACCCATGCAGCGATTCCTGCCCAGGAACAGTTGGAAAAAGGAGTCGACCCCGGGGGGATCCGGCTTGCAATCGGACTTGAAAAGAGTGAAGATATCATCGGTGACCTCGAACGATCGTTTGAATCTGTTCTGGAAGGGAGCATCAATGCACTATAAGACAATACTCGAGGCTGTGCGAAAGCAGTACGGAAGGAAGTTCGTCACTGCAGAAGAGGCGGTGTCCGTCATCCGGTCCGGTGATCGGGTGTGGGTCCATCCGGGATGTGCCGTTCCCAACGTTCTGATCGATGCCATGGTGGAACGGGCAGGGGAGCTCGAGAATGTCGAGGTGACCCATTTGCTCGGCGTCGGCCCCGCAGCGTACACACGGCCGGAAATGCGGGGTAGATTCCGCCACAACGCCTTTTTTATCGGAAAGAACGTGAGAGAAGCGGTCTGGGAAGGGAGAGCGGATTTCACACCAATCTTCCTTTCAGAAATTCCTTCGTTGCTCCTCAGCGGACAGACGCCGATCGATGTCGCGATGATTCATGTCTCGCCTCCCGACGAGCATGGGTTCTGCAGTTTCGGCGTCGGCGTCGAATGCACGAAAGCGGCGACGGAAGCGGCGAAGATAGTCATCGCGCAGCTCAACCCCAACATGCCGAGGACTCTTGGAGACAGCTTTATTCACATCTCCAGGCTCGACTATTGTGTTGAAACCGATACTCCGTTGTGGGAACTCCCCCAGCTCGAAGGTGATGAAACACCCGAAGAACTGGACATGTACCGCAAGATCGGGGAAAATGTCGCGTCGCTCGTTGAGGATGGCTCGACGCTCCAGCTTGGCATCGGTCGTATCCCGGATGCCGTGGTTCATTTTCTGGAAGACAGAAGAGACCTCGGTGTTCACTCCGAGATGGTGTCTGATGGAATTCTCCCTCTTGTGGAAAAGGGGATCATTACCAATCAGAAGAAAACACTGCTCCCGGGGAAGATCGTCACCTCATTTGTCCTCGGTACGAACACCCTTTTCAATTTTGTTGACAACAACCCGTTGATGGAATTCCGGCCGACCAATTTTACGAATGATCCATTTACCATTGCGCGCAACCGGAAGATGGTCGCGATCAACTCCGCGATCGAAATCGACCTCACCGGTCAGGTCTGTGCTGATTCCCTCGGATTCCGGTTTTTTAGCGGGTTCGGCGGACAGGTCGATTTCATCCGCGGCGCCGCGAAATCAGAAGGAGGAAAGCCGGTCATCGCTCTTCCTTCGACGGCGAAGGACGGATCCATTTCCAGAATCAGCACGAGGTTGCGTGAAGGGGCCGGTGTGACGACGTCGAGGGGTGATATTCATTTCGTCGCCACTGAATACGGCGTGGTCAACCTCCACGGACGGACCATCCGTGAGAGGTCCCGGCTCCTGATCAGCATCGCGCATCCCTCATTCCGCGAAGAGCTGGAGAGATTTGCCAGAGAGCATCATTATTTCTAGAGGAAGATGAATGATACGAGGACATGTGACATTCGAGATCGAGACGTGCAAAGGGTGTGAATTATGTATCGATGCCTGCCCGCAGGACAGTCTGCGGCTGTCCGATTCCATCAACAGGCAGGGGTTCCACTATGCCGTGCTGGTGGAAGACAACTGTACCGGGTGTGTGAATTGTGCGCTGGTATGTCCCGATGCTGTCATTACCGTCTACCGTCAGGACAGGAAAAAGGGAAGGGTACCGGTCGCGCGGATCAGCAATGTTCAGAAAGACATCAGGCTTACCGTCGAGGAACAGACGGTTCCTGCAGGAGGCGGATGAAATGGGTGAACTTCAGTTGATGAAAGGAAACGAAGCCCTCGCTGAGGCAGCGATCCGGGCCGGGTGTAAGGGGTACTTCGGCTATCCGATTACCCCTCAGTCGGAAATCCTGGAGTATCTTTCCGAACATGGGCCACCCCGTGGAATGACCGTCCTGCAGGCTGAGAGCGAAGTCGCCTCGATCAACATGGTCTATGGAGCTGCCGGAGCCGGTGCGCGCGCCATGACCTCCTCCTCGAGTCCGGGGATCAGCCTGATGCAGGAGGGCCTCTCGTACATTGCATGTGCCGAGCTGCCCTGCCTGATCGTAAATGTCAACAGGGGAGGCCCCGGACTCGGGACGATCCAGCCGTCACAGGGAGATTACTTTCAATCCACCAAAGGTGGCGGACATGGCGATTATCGGCTGATTGTTCTTGCTCCCTCGTCCGTTCAGGAAATGGCCTCCTTTGTATTCGAGGGGTTCGACCTGGCGGATCGTTACCGGAATCCGGTCCTCATTCTTGCTGACGGGGCCCTCGGTCAGATGATGGAAAAGGTCACCTTCCCCGCGTACGATCCAGAAGAACACAGGATCCTGAAACCGTGGGCAACCGACGGGGCGAGGGATGGAAAAGAGCGGCGGATTATTACCTCTCTCCATATTCAACCGGAGAAGATGGAAGAACTGAACCTGCGACTCGAAGCGAAATACAACCTGATTCGGGAGCAGGAAGTCCGGTTTGAACTGGTGGAGGCAGCGGACGCCGACATCCTGATCGTTGCGTACGGACTCTCTGCGCGCATTGCACATCGCGCAGTGGATCTGGCAAGGGAACGCGGGATCAACGCGGGCCTTCTTCGTCCGATTTCCCTTTTCCCCTTCCCGACCGAGGCTATTCGTGCGCTGGCAGAGCGTGTCCGTGGAGTTCTCGTTGTTGAAATGAACGCCGGGCAGATGGTGGAGGATGTCCGTCTGGCCGTGGAAGGCGCCGTTCCTGTCCGATGGTTCGGCCGAATGGGAGGGATCGTACCTTCACCCGATGAGGTGCTGCAGGTCATCGAACAGATGGACGGGGCACCTCAGGAGACAGTTGCCGAGGAGGTGTATCAATGACCAGTCAGATCTCCACCATGCAGACAGTTGATGAGAACCTGAACTGTGTCTATGTGAAGCCTGATACGTTGACCGACGCGCGGCTGCACTATTGTCCGGGGTGCGGCCATGGAGTCATCCACAGGGTTCTGATGGAAGTTGTTGATGAACTGGGTATCCGTGAAGAGACGGTCGGCGTGGCGCCGGTCGGGTGCGCCGTCTTCGCCTACAATTATATGGATATCGATATGCAGGAGGCCGCACACGGGCGCGCCAGCGCCGTGGCGACCGGAGTGAAACGAATGCTCCCACACCGGTATGTCTTCTCGTATCAGGGTGACGGCGATCTGGCGGCGATCGGGACCGCAGAGACGATCCATACCGTCAACAGAGGGGAGAACATCCTGATGATCTTCGTGAACAATGCGATTTACGGGATGACGGGAGGACAGATGGCGCCGACAACGCTGCTGGGGATGAAAACCTCAACGACCCCTTCCGGGCGGATCAGCAGCGGCGTCGGCCACCCGCTGAAGATAACCGAGCTGATCGCACTGCTTCCCGGCGCCGGTTATGTCACCAGACAGTCAGTCCATACTCCGAACGCGGTCCGTAAACTGAAAAAAGCGCTCACCAGAGGGTTTACGATGCAAAGGGAACAGCAGGGAACGAGCTTTATCGAAATTGTTTCGAACTGTCCATCCGGCTGGAAAATGAATCCGCTCGACTCGAACCGCTGGCTCGAGGAGAACATGTTAACGGTTTTTCCACCCGGAGATCTTAAGACACCATCTGAGAGAAAGAAGGAATCATGACACACGAGATTCTTATTGCCGGGTTTGGCGGTCAGGGGATTCTCTCTCTCGGGATGACACTGACCTATGCCGGTATGATCGAGGGGAAGGAAGTGAGTTGGATGCCCTCGTATGGTCCGGAAATGCGTGGCGGGACCGCGAACTGTATCGTGATCATTTCTGACAACAAGGTCAGTTCCCCGATTCTGACCCGGTTCGATATGGTCGTGGCGATGAACCAGCCCTCGCTTGAAAAATTCGAGAGCTCGGTGAAGCCCGGAGGCTATCTGCTGTATGATTCGACCAAAATCGTCACACCACCGGCCCGGGCGGACGTCACGACGCTTCCGGTCCCCGCCGGTGATGAAGCAATCGCTCTTGGCAATCCTCGTGTCGCGAATATGGTTGTGCTTGGTGCCATTCTCGACATCCTGGAGGTTGTTCCGGTTGCTTCTGTCCTGAAGGCACTGAAACAGGTCCTGCCGGAGCGTTATCACGCAATGCTTCCACTCAACGAGGAAGCCCTGCGCCGGGGGACGAAGTTTTCCCGGACTCCTTGTGAGGCCGGGGATTCCCCGATGTAACAGGAGGCAACACAATGGAAACGAAATGTGTTCATTCATGCAGAGGACTCTGTGCCGCCCTCGAGAGAGCGGAGCGGAGAGAGCGTGAGGCGATTGCTGAATACGGTCGCTTTCAAGCGGAGTGTGATTACCCCGATGTCAGGAATCTGCTCGGGGAATTGATACGGACGAGAGAGCAGTCGCTGGTCCTTCTAGCTGAGACCAGAGCGGTACTCGATGCCAGATTCGACGCCACCGATCGGGTGGCGGCATCCTTCAGGTAGAGAGATCCTGATTCTTCATAGCGCAAACCAGGGAGTACCCATGGAAATCGGCAACAACAAGAAGGCAGGCGTGCGGCAAAAACAGTTCAGTTTTTCCACATCCGTGACATGGTTGGGAGAGAAGAAGGGTGTCCTCGCTTCTGCCGGAAAACCGTCGATTCAGGTCTCAAGTCCGCCTGAATTCAAGGGGATTCCGGGGCACTGGACTCCTGAAGATTTGTTCGTCGGTGCACTGGAAATGTGCCAGTTTTTGACGTTTCTTGCATTGGCCAAACGGAGCAATGTGAACGTGGTGTCGTATGACAGTACGGCGTCCGGGACACTGGAATTTGTCGATCGGTCATTTCGATTCACGAAGGTATTGATCGAGCCGGCGATTGTCGTGGCGGGTCCGGTTGAGGAATTTGAGATCCACGCGCTCGTCAGCCAGGCCCACCGTCAGTGTCTCGTTGCCAACTCCGTCACCGCCGCCGTAATCGTCAACCCGCGTGTTTCCATAGAACAATTCGAACAGCTCCCTGATCCGCCCCATTCCTGATCGGAGTTGTCCGGGAGAGAACGAGATTCCATGAAATCCGGGACACGCCGCGATCCGCGGGTGGATGCCCTCCGGAAGCAGACGGCTCTGATCTCCCTGCTTGTCGGGCTCTTCATGCTCGTTCTGAAAGGAAGCGCGTATCTCCTCACCGGTTCCTCCGCCATTCTCTCTGATGCCCTTGAATCCGTCATCCATGTCGCAGCGACAGGGATGGCGTTCTACAGTGTCATCGTCAGTTCCCGTCCGCCCGATTCCTCTCATCCGTACGGACATGGCAAGGTCGAGTTCTTTTCTGCCGGCATCGAAGGCGGATTAATAGCGCTGGCGGCACTGGCGATTCTCTATGAAGCAATCGGCTCGATTGTGTCAGGAAAAGTTCTGCAGCAACTCGACGCCGGAGTGATCCTGATTCTCGGTGCTTCTGCCGTTAATCTTTTTCTCGGTCTGTTTCTGATTCGCCGCGGCCACAGGACCGGGTCGCTGACTCTTGTGGCAGACGGCAGGCATGTCCTGACCGATGCCTACACAAGCTTCGGGGTGGTCGCCGGATTGCTACTGGTTCGTTTTACGGGGATTGCGCTGTTCGATCCGATCGTGGCAATCATCGTCGCCATCAACATCATCGTGACCGGCTACCGTCTCGTCAGGGTCTCCGTGGGCGGGCTGATGGATGAGTCTGACCGCGACACGCTGAATGCCACGGTCAGCCTGATCCGGGAACAACGGTCGGCCGAATGGATCAGTGTCCACAACCTGCGTATTCTCCGGTCGGGTGAGCTTCACCATATCGACTTTCACCTGACGATACCGTTCTACTGGTCGGTGGAACAGGGGCACCGCTTGGAAGCAAGCATCAGCGATGGTATCACACGTGCGATGAACGGACAGGCGAGCGTGATGATCCATCTGGATCCCTGTACTCCCCTCTATTGCCAATTGTGCCATGTGGAGCCCTGCCTCGAACGGAAAGAGCCGGTGCGGATCGATCTGAAGTGGAATGTTGCACGACTCACGGGCCGGGAACCGGTGCTCGATTTCGAGGAACCTGCCGAAGATTCACCCTCGATGTGAAGGCCCGGATCCCAGTCTGATATCGAAGTTTCCTGTCTTTTTCTCCCTTTTCTTTTTACCTTCCCACTGCCGAATGTCCACCATCCTCCCCATAGACACCAATCTCGTTTTTCCCTCCACCGTCGTCGTCTCCGCCTCGGCGGGATCAGGAAAGACCTATACGCTGACACAGCGCCTTGTGCAGCTCCTGATTTCGGACCATGTTCCGAACAACGGCCTCAGGAATATTCTCGCGATCACCTTCACGAATCAGGCTGCGGCCGAGATGCGTTCCCGTCTGATCGACTACCTGAAACGGCTCTCTCTCGGCGATCCGGATCTCGTGGCCGAAGCGGGGGAGTATCTCTCCATGAGTCCGGGACGCATAAGGGAAAAGGCGGACACGGTTCTCCTCCGGATTCTGAACGATTTTTCAGATCTTCAGATCCGGACGATCGACAGCTTCATGGCAACCGTATTCAAGACATCAGCATTTGAATTCGGACACCAGCCGAATCTCGATATTGTCTTCGATAACAGACCGCTTCTCGCCGAAGCTTTCGCCCGGTTGACACGTCAGCTTCATGCCGATCCAACGCTTCGGGAAACGCTCAGGGCCACGGTGCGCCTGATCCAGGAAACGCGGTCAAACCGGTCAGGATTTCTCTGGGACCCCTATGGTCGAATCGAATGGGAGGTCAAAAACCTGTACTCGAGGCTTGCCGCAAGGGAGCATGAGGTCATATCCGGTGGAGGACTTGCGGAAGGCGATCGCCTCAAGAAAGAGCTGAGCGCTCAGGCCGGGAGATTCCGGCAGGCTCTGGAAGAATCCCGGCTGGAACCTCAGTCAAAAGTGCTGAAGGACCTCGCCGACGCTGAGGCGCACCATGCGGAAAGACTTCTTACGCGGACCCGGATCGCTGAAGAGAAGATCGTCAAGAAGCCAAAAGGGGGCGTTCATGCAAGCCGCCTGGAAGCAGCGGCGGAATCGCTCGCGGTCGAGCTGCGGAAGTTCAACGATGCTCTGGACCGGTACGTGTACTGGTATGCACGAAATCACTTTCAGCCCTATATCGATGCAACGAATTTTGTCCGTTCGACCCTGGAACAACTGAAAAGGGAAAAAGGGGAGATCTTCATCGACGACATCAACCGGCTTCTCCTGCCGCACCTGCAGGAAAGTGGCGCCGTGGACGCCTATCTGATGCTGGGAGAACAGATCTACCATTTTCTGATCGATGAGTTCCAGGATACCTCCCCCATCCAGTGGGCCAACCTCAGGCCGCTGATCGAGAATTCTCTTTCCCAGGGGGGGAGCCTGTTCGTTGTGGGTGACAGAAAGCAATCGATCTATGGATTCAGGGGTGCGGACTGGAAGATCATGGACCGGTTGATGCGTGAAGAGGTTTTTCCCGCCGCAAAAGCGGAGGTGCGCAGTCTTGACGACAACTGGCGGAGTCACGAAAATATTATTCTGTATGTCAGCCACGTCTTCGAAGAAACCGTTGCCCGGTCCTCGTTTGCAGAGCCGGCCACCCTGAGCGGACTCGACTCTGTGAAACAGAAACCGCTCGAAGAGCACAGGAATAAAGGGGTTGTCGAGGTCATGCAGATCGACTACGACGAGGAGAGCACGCCCGAACGGAGTGAACTGCTCACACTGATTCGTGACTGTCTCCGGCGGGGATACGGATATCGTGACATTGCGATCCTGACCGCGCAGAATGAACGGGTGCTCGAAATAAGCACATGGCTGAACCAGGAGGGGATCCCTGTTCTCCCGTTCAGCAGTCTCGACATCCGGTCGCGGACGGTGATCGGCGAAATCCTTGCCCTGCTCCGATTTCTCGACTCACCGGTGGATGACCTCTCGTTTGCGACGTTTCTGGCGGGCGATCTGTTTCTGGCGAATCTCCAACGAGATGGCAGCTCTTCACAGGGGCCCGGGATCCACGATTTTCTGATGAGCACAGCGCAGAAACCCCGGCACAGGAGACTCTATATCAGTTTCAGGAACGAACACCATCCACTCTGGTCGACCTATTTCGAAGAACTCTTCCGGCTCGTGGGATATCTGCCACTGTACGATCTGCTCTCTGAATTGTACCGTCGTTTCAGGGTGTTCGACGTATTCCGGAAAGAGGAGGCCTCGCTGGTACGTCTGCTTGAGGTCGTCCGGGCATTTGGTGAGAGTGACCGGAACAGCGTAAGGGATTTCCTCGAAATGGCGGGCGAGGAGGGTGAGCAGTCGTCCTGGCAGGTTCAGGTCCCGGGAGAGGTGGAAGCGGTCCGTGTTATGACCGTGCACAAATCGAAAGGGCTCGAGTTTCCCGTTTCGATTGTGGTGAGTTATGACCGCGATCTCAGATCGTCCCGCTATTTTTTCCATGACAGTGATTCCGGAACCTCTTTGCTCAATATCAGTTCTGGGGCCGCGAAGAATCATCCAGGGCTCGATGCGATTTACAGGAGTCAGAAGAAAGCGGATCAGGTAGACAGCCTGAACAAACTGTATGTTTCCCTGACGAGAGCCCGGCACGAATTGTTCGCGATCGCGTTGCGCGGAATCCGGGACCCGTTCTTCCCGAGCCAGCTGCTGGATCCGCCACCTGGGCAGATCGAAATGCGCCCTCCTGCCGACGTCGACCGACGTCCCGCGCGTCAGCCGCTCGATATTATCCACACCATGGAACCGGTGACATACGAAGAGTCGGGGTTCCGTCGGGCCGCCCTGCCGGAAATGGCACGCGGCGAGTTCATCCATGCCGTCCTCGCCCGGATCAGGTTAATTGAGGCCGATGTGGAGCCCACGGTCGATCAATCTCTGGCTCTTTTTCAATCGGAAATGCCGGCCGGGATCGATCCCTCCGAGGTGAGGAGATCCCTCGTGCAATTCCTGTCGACGGCGGGGGTTGAGGAGCTTTTCAGGCGGACCGAGGGACGAAGCGTTGAGGTGGAGAAAGAATTCGTTGCCCGGGACGGATCCCTGCACAGGATGGACAGAGTGATCCTCGATCCGAACGCGGTCACGGTCGTCGATTTCAAAACCGGGGGCAGGCCGGTCGCCGAGTATCGGGAACAGATGGCCATCTATGGTGGGATTCTCCGCGACATCTACCCGGGTTTGACCTGTCACACAGTGGTGGCATATGTTGATCAATGCCGGGTGGAACGGCTCCGATGAGCAGGGCGTTTCTCATATCTTCCGGCATCCCTCTCGTTGTCGAGGTGATCCGGCATCTCGGATCTGAGAGGACTGACTACAGCGATGCTCTGGTTGTTTTTCCCGGAAAGCGGCCGGCGCATTTCCTGAGAAAAGGGCTCGCAGGGAATGGGCGGAGCTGCATCCCTCCCATGATTACCTCGATGGACCGTTTTGTCGAGCTGCTGAACACGTCACGCCCCGCACACTCCACGCGGAGGATTGACAGTATCGACGCGGCGGCGATTCTGTTCGATCTTCATGGGGCGGTCCCGGACCGGATCGGTGGAGACCAGTTCAATTCTCTCGATTCGTTTCTTCCGCTCGGCCTCCGGCTTTTCGAAGAACTGGAAGAACTTGTCCTGAGCTGCCGGGCGGAGAAGGAGATCGGACAGGCCGTCGAAGGTGTCTCTCTGCGCGGACTTCACTCTCTGGGGATACTCTACGAGCGTTTCTACGAGAAGATCAGGACCCTCGGGAGGACAACGCGGGCGCTGGATTACCGGACGGCCGCGCTCGAGTTCCCGAATGATCTCCTTTCGGGTTTTTCAACCGTCATCCTCGCCGGGCTTTTTCCGATTTCCGAAGCGGAGAGGCGATTGATCCTTTCATGCATGGAAAACAGGCAGACGGTTGCACTCTTCCAGGAGGGTCCGGGGATCCTGGATGAACTCGACCGGCTTGGAATCGAGGTCATGGAAAAAGGAAGTGATCGGGCCCAGCCGGTGATTTCATATCATGCAGCTCCCGATTCCCACGGAGAGATCTTCGGACTGGCCGGGTTGCTGGCAGATTCGATAGCGAAGGAAGATGAAATCGATCACAGCACGGTGATTGTCGTTCCGGACCCTTCCATCCTTCCGGCCCTTGTTCACCACTCGCTGTCGATGCTTGATGGAGGTTTCAACATTTCGGTCGGGTATCCGCACGCGAGGACGCCGCTCGTCGGCTTTCTGACATCGCTGATGGACCTGGTGACCTCATCATATGAGAACAACCTTCCTGCATCGGAGTATCTTCGCTGCTTTCTTCATCCTTATTCGAAAAACATTCTCTTCGACGGGAAGCCCCACATTACCAGGCAGTTGTTCCACACGATTGAGGACCTCTGTCTTCAGGACAAACTGCCACCGTTCTTCTCGCCGGAATATCTGGAATCTCAGGAGAGACTGTTTACGACTGTCTCCGGTGCGACGGGTGATGAGAAGGCGACTCCGGCGAGGCTGCACGACCACCTTCATATGATCCATGAGAGTCTCCTTCTTCCGTTGACCACGGTGTCGTCCGTCGGACAGTGTGCATCACGATGTATCGACATTCTCACGTTCATAGCGGATGCAAGCACAGCGCGCAAAGAGCTCTTTTTTGACCTCTCCCTCGAATCCGTCATCGCCTCGCTTGCGGAGGTCAGAGACTCGCTCCTTGCTGAAAGAGCAATCGGTGACCGGGCTTCCGTGTTCCGGATCATCCGAGACTGTCTGCTTTCCGGAAGGGTTCCTCTGCCGGGGACTCCCCTCCGCGGCGTTCAGGTGCTGGGGCTTCTGGAAACACGGAATCTTCAGTTTGACAGGGTGTTCGTGCTGAATACGAACGATGATCTGATTCCGGGGGAATCCGGACGTTATTCCCTTGTCCCGAATCTGGTACGGAGGACACTCGGTCTGCCGACCTATCGGGAACGTGACAGAATTGCAGAGTACTACTTCTCCGTGCTGGTGAGGGGCGCGCGCAAAGTGTCACTCTTTTTCACTGAGGACGGGGCGAAGACACCAAGCAGGTTCGTC
>JAOUDE010000015.1 GCA_029859455.1 Ignavibacteria bacterium
ATTCCGACTCAAGAATGTCGTCAAGAAGAGCCGGCGGCTTCACGCTGCCGAGCAGCGGTGACATCGCATTGTAGACTCCCCAGGAATAGGTGATATCGAACGCCGAGCGATGGTGTTCCGGAAGAGATCCCTCCGAGAGCATCATCACCGGTTTGATCGCATCGAGCCGGCGCCGTGCCTCCTCCCAGAAATCGGTCGGGACCATTTCCGCGACATCACACCGGAATCCGTCGATCCCGACGTCGCTCACCCAGTACTCCATCATCTCCATCATCCACTCGCGCATTTCCCGGTTCGAATAATCGAGATCGGCCACGTCTGTCCAGTCGCTGTTCGGTGGTATGATCCCGCCCGTTGAATCAGTCGTGTACCAGCCTGGATTCGTGCGCATCAGCGGGTTATCCCATGCGGTGTGGTTTGCAACAAGATCAATGATGATCTTCAGCCCGTGCCGGTGTGTCGCCTCTACGAGCGAGCGAAAGTCATCGAGCGATCCAAATTCGGGATTGACGGAGTAATAGTCTGCAATGGAATAGGGACTGCCAAGGCTTCCTTTCCTCTTCACCGTGCCGACGGGGTGAACAGGCATCAACCAGAGCACTGTTGCTCCCAGATCGCGGAGTTCGGGAAGTCGGTGTTCCAGGGCGTGGAAGGTTCCTTCCGGTGAGAAGGAGCGAAGGTATACTTCATAGATGACCGCCTTCTTCACCCACTCGGCGCTTTCCCGGGCATCGGTGCCATAGAACTCGCCCCGGAGCAGAGCCGCGACATGGTCAGTCGTCGTGATCCGGATCGTTCCGTAGATCCCGCCGCTGCCGCCGTGGTCAAGGACGCGTATCACAATCCAGTTCAGGCCGGGTCGGACAGCATCCCCTGCGCCGACGGCGAACGGTTCGGCGTGTCCTTCATGGTTTCCGACTTCGATTCCGTTGATCCAAACGGTGGCATCGTCGTCAATGCCTGCGAAGAACAGGCTGAGGGGCTTCCCGGTTTCACTGATATCAACCTCACGGGCGAACCATCCATATCCGTCGTACGTTCCCATGTCCGGATAATCCTCCCATGATCCGGGGACGCGCACATCCCGCCAGGAGGAACGGTCAGTTGTTTTTTCGAACCACCGCTCATCGGTCCCCCGGTTCCCGGGGTCTGCCCTGAAAAGCCAGTTTCCGTCGATGGAAAGCAGCATAGGTGTATCCGTTGGCGTTACGTTGCAGGAAGGAATGAACAGAAACAACAGTGCATGGAGAGGAAAGCCCCTGATCATGCGTCTAGAGATATTTCCTGGAAACCACCTGAAGGGCTGTGTCGAGTTCATACTGTAGCGGGACTCCTGTCGGGATATTGAGTTCCAATACCTCCTCTTTTGACAGCTTGTCGAGGTGCATGACGAGAGCGCGAAGGCTGTTTCCGTGTGCAGCGATGATCAGGTTTCGGTTCTCTTTCAGGAGGGGAACAATCGAACGTTCCCAGTACGGCAGCACCCGTTCGGCGGTATCCTTCAGGCTTTCTCCGTTCGGTGGGGGCACATCGAAGCTTCTTCTCCAGATCTTCACCTGGTCGTCTCCGAATTTCTTTGCCGTTTCCGCTTTGTTGAGCCCCTGGAGGTCGCCATAGTGGCGCTCGTTGAGGGCCTCGTCTCTGATAACCGGGATCTCCTTCTGATTGATAATGTCGAGAACGATCGACAGGGTGTCGTTCGCTCTCATCAGGACCGAGGTAAACGCGGTGTGAAAGCGGATCTCTTTCAGCTTTTCTCCGGCGGACCGGGCCTCCTCCTTGCCCCGTGGCGAGAGAGGGACGTCAACCCAGCCGGTAAACCGGTTTTCGAGGTTCCATTGGGATTCCCCGTGACGAAGAAGTACAAGTGTCGGCATCAGTACCAGAATGGGTGTGTGGGTGAAAGGAACTGGACCAGAGTAGCAAATTCTCTCCGGAACTTCAAGCCAGGATAGTCCGGCGGGTCTATCCCTCACCGAAGAGGAGTAATCCTGCGACGGTCACGATCGCAGCCGTTGTGACAAACCGCTTCAGACGGGGAGATTCCCTCTTGATCCGGTGCCATCTGACCGCGGCAAGCCACATCAGAGCGATCAGCGCTGAAGAGAGTAATCCCGCCTGAACGTAGCCGAAGGTGCCGCCTATGCTTTTCTGAAGATTGAATTCGCCGAAGTCACCATACAGGATCAGGAGATGGGCAACATACACAAGAAGTGACTCCTGGCCGAACAGAAGAACCGGGGCGCGGAACTTCCCGGACCCGGCGGTCGAACTCCAGACGAGCAGGGAACCGAGAAGCATAACGATGCCGAGGCGCAATAGAAAGAACGCCGGGCTCGTCTGCCAGTAGTTGTGTGGCGGAAGGAGCTGGGCTCCCGCGCTGTCAGCCAGGTAGCTCAGCAGAATCATCGACCCGCCCGCCCAGGCGAGGGTGGAACTGTATCGCGGCAGATCCTGCGTTGTTCTGACAAGCATATATCCAGCCAGTGCACCGGCGAAAAGAAACGAGAGCCACGGAAAGAGCGGGAAGAGCGAAAAGCGGATGCCGTTCATATATCCCGCTGCGATCCATGGGAGCTGTTCCCAGTAGTCGATCTGCCAGACATACGGACTCAGGACGACGACGGCGGCGGCAACTCCGAAGGCGGTTTTGTACAGACGTGATTCACTCCTGGTAATCAGGAGAAGGATCTGGAGAATCAAAAGGCTGACAGCGATACACTGAAGGATATCGACCTGAAAGAAACTCTGCCATTGTTCCGGGGTCGCCTCTGTTGCCATCCGCCACACCGGGAGGAGCGGGACATGCAGGAGGTATCCGATGATTGCGACCGTCAGAAGCCGCCGCATCTGCTGAAACAAAGGGGATGAGAACGAAAGATAGTCGGGGATCTTGCGGTGTGTTGCCACAGCATAGGACAGCCCCGACGCAAAGAGAAACGAGGGGGCAACCAGTCCGTTCACAAACTTGAGGTACTGAAAAAACGTCTCTGAGGAGAGTGCCGGAGAGAGAGATGCATTGACAACATGAGTCTCGATCATGACGATGACTGCCCACCCGCGCAGCAGGTCGATGAAATCGATCCGGGATGACGGCCTGCTGGATTGGGCGCTCAAGGCACTGTAACCAATGGTTGTGTCACACGATCACCGGTCCTCGCTGGAACTGTGGAGTGGAGGCCTAGTACGGGCGGATTATGAACAGATAGATCAGGCCGGAAGCCAGCGCAATCCGACCATACCTGGTCGCCGTGGCATATCTCTCCGAGACAGCATACCAGCCCTGTACGATCAGGTCCATACATACGACCATCCCCGCAGCGGCAGCCACAGCCCAACCGGGGTTGAGTGTTCTGCCGATCGTTCCGGAGAGTCCCTCATTCAACGCCGATCCGTAAACCAGTGCGATGTGGAAGGCATACACAAAAAATGAGGTTTGCCCGAGCAGCTCAAGTCGCATTACGAATCTCCCTCTCCCGGCCGGGATTCGTACAAAGAGCAGAATGAGTTGAAGAACCCCCGCAAGCTTGAGCATCGTGATGACTGGGCTCGTGTGCCAGACAACCGGGTTCGTAACGAATGAGGGAAGAGCAATATCGATCAGTATCGCGCTGACAGCGATTGCGGCACTGGCTCCGGCGAGACGAAGGGCGAACAGGTCAGCTTCGCCGAATTCCCGCGCTTTTCCGAAGTAGTGCCCCGTGACAATGCCTGCAAGCAGAAACGCGGCGTACGGAAACAATGGAAAAGGGGAAGTGGTCAGCCCGTTTAGATATGGTGCAATCACGGGGGAGACTGTTGAAGACAGATCCACAGACCAGACGTATGGTGTGGCGACAGTCATCATCAAGGCCAGCGCGGCGGTCGATCTCACAAACATGGTCGTGTCACGCAGGACGAGGATCAGGAGATGGAGCAGCAGAAGGGTCGCCGCGATACATTGGAGGACATCGGTCTGGAGGAAGATCCTGAGCTCTCTCTCGTTTGTTTCCGCAAGAGTCTTTCCGAGGGAATAGAACGGCAGATGAAGGGCGTAGCCGATCACCAGGAGGAGCAGAACCCGGAGCAGACGTCTTCTGAGGTGAGGAGACCAGCGGGTGAACGAGGACCAGCGCTTCTCTGTTGCAACGGCAAACGCGAGGCCGGACACGAACAGAAACACCGGTGCAGTGAAACCGCGGAGAAATGTGTACAGCTGAAACCAGGCGGTGGACCGGCTTTCGACTTCGAGCACGGCGTCGAACGTATGTCCGAACACCATCGCAACAACGGCGACTCCGCGCAGCAAGTCGATGAAATGGATTCGGCTGTTACCTGCATTCATGGCAGGAAGGCCTTCACGGCCTCCGGTAGTGGAAACTGCAGTCAGATCTGATTGGGCGCGCCCAGTTTCTCGTTCAGGAGACTCTCCAGTTCATCGAGATCGACCGGCTTGGTAATGTATGCGGCTCCTCCGATCTCCTTGCCGAATTTCTTTGCATAATAATCGTCCACACCCGTGAGGAAAATGAACGGAATGGAGGAAAATTCACCCTGTTTGCGAACGGCCTGAAGAAGTTCGAATCCGTTCGTGCCGGGCATAACGAGATCGGAAACGATGATGCTCGGCTTCAGGGACTGGATCGCCCCGATCGCGGCTTCTGCTCCTTCGACCGTACGGACATTGAATCCCCGATCAAGCAGGCCGGTTTTGGTCGCATCCAGAACGGAGGGCTCGTCGTCGACCAGAAGAATCAGTTTGCTGCTTGTCATCATACCCATGTTGATTGATAGTTTGAAAAATATCGACAAAACCTGAAGAAAAATCAAACCGTGGAGAGGGTCTCCTGCAGATACCCGACCGCGTGCCCGGCAGCAGACTCTCCGCTGATGACCGCCCCTTCGATTGTGGCCGGGTATCCCGTATCGGTCCAGTCTCCGGCGAGGAACAGGTTCGGTACCGCAGTCTTCTGCGAAGGCCTGATCCTTTCCATCGCGGGTGTGAGGGAGATCGTTGCCCGTTTCTCCCGGACAACAACCGTATGATACGGCTGACCGACGCGTGAGCCAAAGACAGTCCTGAGGTCATCCAATCCTCTGGTCACGATCTCCTCGTTGGAGTGGTCCACAAGATCATAAGCCGCGCTTGTCACCGTCGAGATATGCGAGCCGGGTGCACGGTTGCCTTCGATCCGGTGCCGATTGAACACCCACTGGGTTTGCCGCCCGATCAGTCCGATAAACTGCTGTGGCATGAACTCATGGTTGAACCAGAAGTGGGTAGAGACGATCGGGGAATAACTGGCTTGCCCCAGTCCATGGAGGTCAATTCCGGTCTCCCCGTCAGAAGGGAGAAGGTCGGGAAGACGGTAGGGAGGAACTGACACGATGACCGATTGCGAACGAACCGTTGTTCCGTCCCGCATCCGGACCCCAAGGACCCGATGTTCCTCAGTCAGAATTCGGCGTACGTCGTGTGAACATCGGACTTCACCTCCCCGTGCATGGATGAATTCAATGGCACCCCGGACATACAGATCTGTGAGCGGGACGACAGGGAGGGCAAGACAGGCATTTCTCCATGGTCCCAGGAATGTCTCGCGGATGCTTCGCATAAACGGGGACGCCGCCGCGAGCTGGGGGAGTTCGTTCATGATCGAGACAGCAAGCGGATCCCAGAAGGACCGGCGGGCTTCCGGTGATTGTCCCGTAGTTCCGAGCCATTCAGAGATCGTCATGTCTTCTGTTTCGGCTGCACTGTGCCGCATAAGGTTGAATCCGGCGCGGAGGAGCCTGATCCGGTCGGTCCCAGAGAACAGGTTCGATCCCAGGAGGGCGCCACCGAAGTGGAACGGCGGCGGGAGGGAAGGAACGGTGAACCGCCGGAATCCTCTGGTTGGATGATGAAACAGAAGATCCGGCCGCGTTTGAATCGTGAGAAAATCGTTGCTGCCGATCAGCTGAAGGAACGCGATCGTTCGGTGGTATCCGGCAATCAGTACATGCTGGCCGTTGTCGACCACATCTCCGGTAGCGGAATCCCGAAACGAAGATGAGCGGCCGCCGGCTGCAGGTTTCTGTTCGAGTACAAGAGGTCGGATCCCGCGCCGGGCCAGGGAAACAGCAGCAGCGAGCCCGCTGACTCCTGCGCCGACAATGACGACGGGGGTTGTTTTCAGGCGTGCGAGTATTTCAGGTGGTGGCTGAGCCAGTAGCGGATGGTAATCAGAAGTTTCAGAAGCCGGGATATAGAAATACGCCGTTCAAGAACGTTGTAGTTGGAACGTTCGATCCTCCGCAGAATGTGTGCATAGATCGACCACATGATCCGGGCGGCGAAGAAGTAGTGTTTGTCTTCATCCTTCAGGACATCATGAGCTTTCTGAAAATACGTCTTCGCCCGTTCGCACTCGAAGCGGATCAGGTTGATGAACTCCGGCGTGTACCGCCCTGCCAGCAGGTCCTCCTCGGTATACCCGAAGCGTTCCATATCCTCCCGGGGGAGATAGATGCGCCCCCGCCGGGCATCGTCCCGTACGTCACGGATGATATTCGTGAGCTGGAGGGCTATCCCCAGATTCACCGCATATTCCCTTGTCGACTCATTGCGGTATCCGAATATCTTTCTGCACATCAGGCCTACAGAAGAAGCAACGAGCTGGCAGTACTGTTCCAGCTCTTCGAAGGTGTCGTACCGCTTTCGGGTCAGGTCCATTTCCACTCCCCGGATCAGATCATAGAAGTGATCGACAGGGATGTTGAACCGGCGTGCAGTGGCTGCGAGCTGGTTCAGCAGTGGGAGGGATGAACGGTTCTGCAACGCATTGGCAAGCTCCATGCGCCATTTGCGGAGAAGGACCGCCTTGCGGCTTTCGTCGGGCTCCTCATCCACAATGTCATCCGTGTATCGGCAGAAGGCATAGACAGTGCGAATCGCCTCCCGTTTGTGTTTCGGAAGGACGGTAAACGAATAGTAGAAATTCGTCGACGAATCGCTCGGTATGGTAGCGGCAGAAGATTTCACTGGTGGTGTCCAATGAGGGCGGAAGCGATAATGCGCAGTTTGTCTCCTGCGTCGAGAGCTGGCCTGTGGCTCAACAGGTCAGTTCCCGCCTTCTTGACTTTGCCAAGGATCACCATGCCTCCATTCCATGTTGCACGGAGTTCGAGGCTGAGGCGCCTGGGAACGAGACCGGGGAGATGTTCCGATTCCCTGTAGAGTCTCTCTGTCCTGTCGATCAGGTACGACAACAGCTTCCCGAATGATTCAGACGAACGACCGGGCAACGGTGTGTCAAAAGTATACCCAAACCGCCTGCAATCTTCAAGCGGAAAGTATGAGCGGCCTCGACCGGAGTCGACAGACAGATCCTGCCAGAAATTGGTGAGCTGCAGGGCGGTGCACAATTTGTCAGAAAGACGTACGGTTTCGGGGGATGCAGCCCCGAAGATTGCAAGGACAAGCCTCCCGACCGGGTTGGCTGAATGTCTGCTATAATAGAGAAGATCCTCCCATCTCTCAAAACCGCCAAAAGATGCATCCATCCTGAACGCGATGAGGAGATCGTTGAAATCCTTCTGAGGAAGCGTGCATTGACGGATTGTGTCACTGAGTGCCAGGAACAGTGGGTTCGATGGTGTTCCCTGATAGCAGAGGTCGAGCTGGGTCTGCCATTCGTCCAGTTTGCGGAGGCGTTCAGCGGAAGAATGATGACCCTCATCAGCAATGTCATCAGCGCCCCGGGCAAACGCATAGACGGCGTGGACATATCTCCGGAGGTGTCGCGGGGCAAGGATTGAGCCGACCGGAAAATTCTCATAATGAGTAGTCGCCGCAATGCGGCACCTCTCATATGCCTCCTCCAGTTCCCTTTCCCCTCCCGCAGAGGTACCATTCTTCACAGGCTGGTTGACTCCATCAATCCGACAACGAACGAAAGAGCCTCAATATATCGATTGGGCCCGGAACATCCAATCAGCGCCGGAGATGCCGATTCCCTTGCTCTTTAAGGCTTTTCCCCGTATATTTTTTTGAATTGGACGTATTTTACACGCCATAGGCAGGTTCCGGTAGTCCCGGCCTGTTGAAAAAGGCGGGATAGCTCAGTTGGTTAGAGCAGTGGAATCATAATCCACGTGTCGGGGGTTCGAATCCCTCTCCCGCTACTTGCACAGCCAACCCCCTGAATATGCTCTTCTTACCTTCCATATGCAGGCCCCCGTGCGTATGGTGATCGGATGCATGTAGCGTGATGTTCAAGGGATCAGAGAGGGGAGTCCGAACAACGATGTTCTCATCGAGGACATTTCTGACGCGGTTTCACGAGTACAGCCGTCAACGCAGGCTGATCGAAGACCGCGGGAAGATCATCGCTGCAGTCAGCGGAGGAGTTGACTCGGTCGTGATGCTCGATCTGCTGGCACGCGAGGCAGAGACGCTCGGGCTGAGCGTGATTGTTGCCCACTTCAACCATCAGTTGAGGGGCGAGGAATCCGATGCCGATGAAGAACATGTTGCTCAGCTTGCCCGGCACTACGGGTATGAATTTTACGTTGAGCGATCAACGACCGGTGAATACGCGAAGCATTACAAGCTCGGCATCCAGGAGGCGGCGCGCAAACTGCGGTACCGTTTTTTTGACCGCCTTCTCGTTTCGAGTGGATTCGACCGGGTCGCGACGGCGCACAATGCGGATGATAACGCCGAGACGGTGCTTCTGAACCTGTTCCGCGGCGCCGGTGTGCAGGGCCTGTCCGGAATTCCTGTTTTCCGCGAAGAGGCGAAAGTTATCAGACCATTGCTGTTTGCTCCGCGCATTGATATCGAACAGTTCGCTCTGCACGAGCAACTCGAGTACAGGAAGGATTCATCGAACGAGAAGGATCTGTACTCGAGGAACTATCTCCGGCATCATATCTTCCCTCTCGTGAAGGAGAACATCAACCCGAGCGTTGTGCAGACATTGCAGAGGTCGGCCGAACTGTTCCGGGAGCTGGAGGCGTTTCTCACATATTCGTCCGCTCAGAGTTTTGAGATGATGGTGGCGAAGAGGAACGAGGATGAACTTCATCTCTCCATTCCCCGCCTCCGGAGCAATCCGGTTCTGATGCAGCAGTATGTTGTGATGCTGGCTGCGAAGCAGTTCGCACAGAAACAGCTTGAGTATGAACAGGTCAACGGAATCCTGAGCCTGACAGAGGGACTGACCGGGGCATGGGTTCCCCTCTCACGCGAGTATGTTGTCTTCAGGGACCGGGAGAACCTGGTGTTTCGGAAGGCGGAAGAGCCGCCTGAGTTCCACGTGTCGGTTCAGCCGAACCACCGTTATGAGTTCGATCAGTTCCTGTTTTCTTCGGAGACGGTTCCCGGGAGCGATTTCGTTGCAGGGTCGGGGAACGGATCGGTTGAGTTTCTCGATGCAGACAGAGTGGGGGACGAGCCGCTTGTCCTCCGAACCTGGGAGGATGGGGATGCATTTGTTCCGCTCGGAATGAAAGCTTCCAAGAAAATCAGTGATTTTTTTGTCGATGAAAAGATCCCGATCTACCAGAAACATCATATTCCGATTCTGGAGACGCGGACAGGGGATGTGGTCTGGGTCTGTGGTCACCGGATTGATGATCGGTTCAAGGTGACTGATGAAACCGTGCGTGTTATCAAGGTGGAGTTTTCCAGAACGCGCAACGAATCGAAGGGGAGTCCGTAACCGTACACTGAGAGTGACGGGAGATGATTGTGACCCGGGGGAGCCGTTCCGGTATTCATCGGAATACTGAACGGTTTGTTTGTTTCTTCCGGGATGATGATGTGGATTGAAAGCGATCGACCGGCTGCAGGGCCGGTCAGAATGAGAGAGAGGAGATTCGTGCTACTATGAATGAAAAGAAAAAAGGGGCCGGGAACTCGCGCCCCACGAAGCGCACCCCCGGCAAGCCGACCCGTAAACGACAGGACCAGCAGCGTCCCGACGATGATTTCAACTGGAACCGTGTTCTGAAAGTTGTTCTGAGCTGGTCAGCCGTTATCCTGGTGGTGTTCCTTGTAATGTCTCTGTTCAAGGAGTCGGACTCCACCGAGATGGAAGTGACGTACACCGAATATCAGGCCCTGATGGAAAGCGGGTCGATTGAAGAAGCGACGGTGCGGAAGTCAGACCTGATGAACTACGACTTTCACGGCGTGCTCAGTCGTCCGGAACGGGTGGTTCGCAATGGCCGCGAGGTCACCTTCGATAAGTTCATGCTGACCCTTCCAATGCTGGACAGCAGTGTGGTGCAGGAATGGACCGACAGAGGGATCAAGTTCACTGTCACCCGGGAGGACAACACATGGGTCAGCGCGCTGCTCGGAGCGCTGCCCTGGGTCCTTCTGCTTGTCGTCTGGCTGATCATCATGCGGCGCATGCAGGGGGCCGGACCGAAAGGAATATTCTCCTTCGGAAAAAGCAAAGCGAAGATGATCAGTGAGGGACAGCCGCGGGTGACATTCGCGGATGTCGCCGGAGCGGATGAGGCGAAGCTCGAGTTGGCTGAAGTCATCGAGTTTCTCCGGGAGCCGACCAAGTTTCAGAAACTGGGCGGCAAGATTCCAAGAGGTGTGCTGCTGCTTGGTCCCCCGGGAACAGGAAAGACGTTGCTCGCCCGTGCTGTCGCCGGAGAGGCCGGCGTCCCGTTTTTCTCTATCTCGGGAGCAGATTTCGTCGAGATGTTCGTCGGCGTCGGCGCGAGCCGGGTTCGGGATCTGTTTGACCAGGGAAAGAAGAGCGCTCCCTGCATTATCTTCATCGACGAGATCGATGCCGTCGGCCGGCATCGCGGTGCGGGGCTGGGTGGCGGACATGATGAGCGGGAGCAGACCCTGAACCAGCTCCTCGTCGAGATGGACGGGTTTGAGCAGAACAGCGGTGTCATTATTATTGCCGCAACAAACAGGCCTGACGTACTCGATCCTGCCCTGCTCCGCCCCGGGCGGTTCGACCGGCAGGTTGTGGTTGACCGGCCAGATGTGAAGGGGCGTGAGGGGATTCTGCGGGTTCATACCAAGAACATCCCTCTCGGCGAAGACGTGCTGCTGGAAGTGCTCGCCAAGGGAACTCCCGGCCTGGCAGGCGCCGAACTTGCCAATCTGGTCAACGAAGCGGCCCTGCTGGCGGCACGGATGAATGCAAAGGCCGTGGAGATGGTCCATTTTGATGCAGCGAAAGACAAGGTGATGATGGGGATGGAACGGAAGAGCATGATCATCTCGGAGAAAGAGAAGAAGATAACCTCGTATCACGAGATCGGCCACGTTCTGGTTGCCCGGAAGCTGCCCGAGGCGGATCCTGTGCACAAGGTAACCATCATCCCCCGCGGAAGAGCGCTCGGGGTCACAACGTATCTTCCGATCGACGAGAAGCATACATACTCCAAGATCTACCTGGAATCGATGATTACGTATGCCCTCGGGGGTAGAGCAGCGGAAATGCTGATCTTCGGTGAGCTGACAACCGGCGCGGGAAACGACATCGAGCGCGCAACGGATCTTGCGAGGAAAATGGTCTGTGAATGGGGAATGAGCGATCGACTCGGACCGCTGACGTATGGCCAGAAGGACGAGGAAGTCTTCCTGGGAAAGCAGATCTCACGTCACAAGAACTACAGCGAGGAAACCGCGGTCGCGATCGATGAGGAGATCAAATCGATCGTCTCGAGCTGCATGAACAGGGCAGATACCATTCTGAAGGAAAATATGGATGTCCTGCACAGGCTCGCTGCGGCGCTCCTGGAGAGGGAGATCCTTGACGCTACCGAAATCGACCTGATCATCAAGGGTGAATCGCTTCCGCCCCCTGCGAATGGCCAGGAGGAAGAGCAGGAGAAGAAGCCGTCCGACGGTACTCTCGCCGCAGGCGAGAAACCTTCTGCATGAACGGCCTGCCGGATGTCGAGAGGGATTACAGAGGAGAGCTTGTCCGCAAAGGGATTCACCTCTGTTCCCTCTCGATTCCGATCGGATACGCTCTTCTCGGCCGCTCCACGGTCCTCTCCATCCTGATCCCTGTCACTCTTCTGTTTCTGATGACCGATCTGGCCCGGCTGTTTTCGCCGCCGTTCAGGGAATTCTACCATTCAACGTTCGGCTGGCTGATGCGCGAACATGAACGAGGCCCCGGTAGACGAAATCTCAATGGAGCCTCCTACGTCCTCGTTGCCGCCTGTATCTGTATTCTGGTATTCCCCATGATCATTGCGATCACGGCGTTTTCCATTCTGATCGTTTCCGATACCGCTGCGGCGCTTGTGGGAAGGAGGTTCGGGAAAAGGAAATTCCTGGCCAAATCGGTTGAGGGCTCACTCGGTTTCTTCCTGAGTGCGGTGGTGGTGGTTCTGCTCTCCCCGAAGGCAGGGCTGGGGTGGACAGAGTATCTCATTGGAGCGACAGGAGCCGCGGCGGGAACGGTCGTTGAAGCACTCCCGATAGCGCTCGATGACAATCTCACTATTCCTCTTTCCGTGGGGGTCGTCATGTATCTCCTCTATCTTATGCTGTTTCCCTCTGCATCGTTCTACTGATTGCGTTCAACCTGAAGGAACCCTCATGACCGCACATACTGTTTTCCGGCACGTGGTGAGCGCCATTCTATTTGCCGCGTTCGTCACATCTGTGCCTGCAGGAGAGAAGAAACGTTTCGGATTCGACCAGGCCAGGATCGTCCTTCACAAATCAGTCTCCAATCCCCAGATGGAGACCATCACGACTGATACTGTGTACATTGGCAGTGGAGGACTCGTTGAGGTCCGGTACTCACATGAGATTCAGGATATCCGGATGTTGAATCAGAAGAGGGAGTCGAGGACGGTAACGATCACGAAGGACGGCTGGATCACATCTTATGATCCGGACACAAAGAAAGGTAAGCGATTCAAGGACCCGTTTTCCGAAACACTCGGAAACATGTCGGAATCGCAGCAACAGAAATTCGCAAAGGGGATGGAAAACGCTTTCGAGGCAAAGACCACCGTGCTGGGAAAGGAAGATGTTGCGGGAAAGCAATGCGATGTAACAGAAACGAAAACCGGTCTTCAGGGGATGGAGAGTGTTACCAAGACCTGGACCTGGAAAGGGTTTGTTGCGAAATCGGTCAGCGAGGCGATGGGGACGAGGATCACGGAAGAGGCGACAAGTATTGATGAAACCCTGGGGGTCACTGAAGCACTTCTCCGGATTCCGTCTGGTGTCGAGATTCAGGATCTTGGAGCGATCGATCCATAATGGGTCCGGACACACTCTTCAGTCGGGCGACCTACCCCCCCAGCAGCCACCGTTTGCTCTGCCTGTTCCGTCATCTCGCATTCTGCCTCGTTCTTTCCTGTCCTGCCGTCGGTCAGACTGTCCGTCTCCCTGACCTTGTCGAAATAACGGCACTGGATTCAACAATCCATCTCGATATCCGTTATGCAACCGGAAACAACTTTATGAGGCGTGCGCTCTATGATGAAGCGAGGGCATTTCTTCAGCGGCCCGCGGCTGAAGCGCTGGTCAGGGTTCAGAGAAAGCTCACGCGATCGGGGTACGGCCTCCTCGTCTTCGATGGATACCGGCCCTGGAGCATTACGAAGAAATTCTGGGATGAGAGCGACGAGGAACAGCGGAAATTCGTTGCAGATCCCTCTGTCGGGTCGAAGCACAACAGGGGCTGTGCTGTCGATCTCTCGCTCTTCGATCTTGAATCGGGAGAGGAAGTTGAGATGCCGAGTGACTATGATGAGTTCACCATCCGTGCGTCACCTTCGTTCCGCGGTGGCGAGCCCGCGGCGCTCGCGTTGCGGGACCTGCTGCGGGGTGCGATGGAGGCGGAAGGGTACACTGTGAACCGCGGTGAGTGGTGGCACTTCGACTACAAGGACTGGGAACTCTATGAGATCCTGGACATCCCGTTCAGCGAAATCCCTGACCGTTAGAGCCGCTTGAGTCTTTCGAGGGCGGACCGCAGCCGCGGAAACATCTGGCGGATATCATCCATCGAGACCGCACCCACAGAGAACCGGCACCAGCCGGTTTCTTCGTCCGAGCCAAATCCCTGGAACGGTACCATGGCGACCTGAGCTTTGTCAAGCAGGTACTGGCGGATCTCTTCATTCGTCCTGATCTCCGTTCCGTCCTTCATCCTGGTGCCATTCAGGTCGAACCGGACGCTGAGGTAGATTGCTCCCATTGGTTCGATTGCCGTTACCGGGAACCCGTCTTCCGCCATACTCCTGATTCCTTCGTAGAGCGCGTCCAGCCTTGCCTGTACCCCATCCTTAATCTTGTTGTTGTAGATACTGACCGCCTGCTTATCGTCAAGCAGGGATGCTGTGCCGGTCTGTCCTGCCCGGGGGGCCCATGCACCGACATGGGCAAGGATGTTACCCATTCGCTGAATGATATCCGGGGGGCCGAGGGTCCAGCCGACACGAATGCCTGTTGAGGCGAATGCCTTGGAAATGCCGTCGATCAGAAGGGTGTACTGCTGCATCTCAGGACGCAGGCTCACGGGATCATGATGTGATGTCTTTCCAAAGGTCAGCATCCAGTAGACCTGGTCGTACATGACGTACAGCGGCCGTTCCGAGGATGAGCGTCGGTGGTTTTCTTCAAGCACCAGATCACAGATCTCTTCCAGGGTTTCCTTCGTGAATGCCGTACCTGTTGGATTCAGCGGGGAATTCAGCGCCAGCAGGCGTGCCCCTTTGAGGGGCTCCCGCAGATGGTCCGCGGTCGGAAGGAAAGAGGTCGACGCATCACAGGGAACGGCAAGGTGTGTACCGCTGACAAGGTTGGTGTAGTGGTTGTTGTTCCATGATGGAACGGGGTAAACGATCCGGTCGCCAGGATCAACAATCGTTCTGAACGTGCCATAAATGCCGGGCCGGGAACCGCCGTGGACGAGGATTGATTCTATCGGATAGTCGAGTCCGAACGACCGCCGGTAGAATGCGCGGATCCCCTGTCTCAAACTAAGGACCCCCTCAGATGGAGGATAGTTGGTTTCCCCTCTGGTGATCGATTCCCGGATCGCTTCCTGGAGGAGGAGAGGTGGTCGGAATTCGGTCGGACTGAAATCGCCGACGGTCAGATTGCAGATCTGTTTGCCTTCCGCAACGAGCCGGCGAATGTCTCCAGCGATCTTCAGGATTTCGGAGCCGATCACGCTTTTTGCCAGAGAGGAAAGGCGACCGTTTGTCTGTGCAGAACCCTCGGCGGGTCGCAATGTACCTGTATGTTGTGTCTGTGTTTTCATGGCCGTCAATGATGAGATGTGGAGAGCAGGAGCAGGGGAATCTGATCCCAATATAGAGAAAATCTCCGAAAAATTCCTCCCGCTGCTCATTTTCCCAAACATGCGAATCGAGAGCGGGCGGGATCCTCATCGCGGGAACGCGTTCCGGGAAATGCGATGATTCTGTTCATTTTCATAGGAAAAATGCATTTCTTTGAAACACGCCATGATGGTATTGAATTTGCGGAACTCTCAGCAGAGTGACCAACAAACAGGGAGTACAAGCCAGTGATTGCAGCAGCGCCATTCAGTGTCGACACCTCGGTTCTCCGAAAATACGACCGCCCGGGCCCTCGTTACACCAGTTATCCCACTGCGCCGCTCTTTAGTTCCGAGTTCACAGGGCGGGATTACCTCTCTGCGCTTCGGGAAACGAATGTCCCTGATAGCACCGGCCCTCTCTCGTTGTACTTCCATTTTCCGTTCTGTGATACCCTCTGCTACTTTTGTGGATGTACGATGTTGGTTACGAGAGACCAGTCGCGCGTGAAGGAGTATCTTCGGTATCTGAAGAAGGAAATCGACCTCGTTGCGGAAACCGTGAACCCGAATCGGATGGTGACACAGCTTCATTGGGGTGGCGGGACACCCACACATTTGCTGCCGGATGACATTCGGGATATTGCTGCGTACATCCGGAGTAAATTCCGCTTCGACCCTGATGCAGAGGTCAGTGTGGAGGTAGATCCCCGGGAACTCACGCAACAGCACCTGGGTACGCTCCGACATGCAGGGTTCAACCGGATCAGCCTGGGGTTGCAGGATTTCAACGAGAAAGTGCAGAAGGCGGTCAATCGTCTGCAGACGAAGGAAATGGCCCTCCAGGTGTTCAAATGGGTTGAGGCGCTGGGGTTCGAGAGTGTAAACGTCGACCTCATTTACGGGTTGCCCTTCCAGTCTGTCGCGACCTTCGAGGAGACCCTTCGTGAGACCGTGCGGCTCGCTCCGGAGAGAATTGCCGTGTTCAACTATGCTCATGTCCCCTGGCTGAAACCGCATCAGCGAATGATCCTCGAAGAGGACCTTCCAGGTCCTGATGAAAAACTGGCGTTGTTGAAAATGACAATTGAATTCCTGACGGCACACGGCTATGAGTACATCGGCATGGACCATTTTGCAAGACCGGATGATGAGCTTGCTGTCGCACGCAGGGAAAAAACCTTGTACAGGAATTTTCAGGGCTATTCGACTCATGCCGGGGCCGACCTTTACGGTCTCGGGGTTTCAGCGATAGGCCACTTTGGGTCTGTCTATGCGCAAAATGCAAAGACCCTTCCGGAGTATTTTGCAGCCCTGGAGGGAGGGGAACTGCCCACCTGTGCCGGTTACCGGATGAACGCCGATGACCGGATCCGGCACCACGTCATCATGACTCTGATGTGCGACCTCGAGCTGGATACCGCCAGCGTTTCTTCCCGGTTCGACATCGATTTCGATCAGTACTTCAAAGATGCGCTCAGCCGGCTTGATGAGTTTATCAGGGATGGTGTAGCCGAGCGCACTCCCGGGCGTATCAGGATCAATGAACAGGGCAGGCTCGTCATCCGGACGATCGCGATGTGTTTCGATGCATATCTCGACTCGACGAAAAATGGTCCTCCCATTTTTTCCCGGACCGTATAGTCCCATTGCAACCTTCACCTGATTCCCACGAATACCCTGACCCCTGACCGAACGGTTCCGGGGTATTCTACATCTTTTTTCAAGCGGAGGTTTCATGATGCGTTCTGTTTGTCTTGCTGCAATGACTGGATTGTATGTTCTGACGGGGACAGCAGGACAGCCCGGTTCGCCCTCCTGGGTGGACCGGAGTAACGAGAATGCGGGGATCCTCCTCGAGGTGATGGCCCGTTTCAATCCGGAGACTGCCGGCCAGCTCGGCGTCGATGGGTACGATGATCAGACTATCGACCTGAGGCCTGATCTGGACCAGCGATCCCGCGCAGCGACAGGGGAAGCTCTCACCGTTCTCAGGGAACGCCTCGAAGCTGAGAGTGATCCTGCCGTGCTCCAGGATCTCGCAATCCTGATCGAAGCGGCGGAGGATGACATCCGCGGAACCGACCTCTATGCCGCTTACCAGCTTCCCTATTACAATGTTGCCAGGATCGCCTTCTCGGGAATCAGGTCACTTCTCGATGATCAGATCCCTCCGGAACGACGAACTGCCGCGCTTGTCCGCCTGCAACGGTATGCAGGGACCACGCCCGGCACCATGCCGATTGCCACACTTGCCAGGCAGAGGATCAGTGAGAAGATCGAGAACAAGGATCTGAAAGGGCCGGTGAGGGCGGAAGTCGAAAAGGACCTGAGCGACGCCGGATTCTTCGTCAGTGGAATTGAGAGCCTGTTTACCAAATACGGGATCACCGG
>JAOUDE010000256.1 GCA_029859455.1 Ignavibacteria bacterium
CCTTTTCCCGATCCTGCATCTCGGCCGTCCGTGGCTTGCTTACTGGCTCACGCCGTACCCGAACACGATGGCGATGTGGCCGAATTTTCGGAGTCCGCTCGTCTGGGATGTGTTTGCGATCTCCACCTATCTGTTCGTGTCGTTCATGTTCTGGTTTGTCGGACTGATTCCCGATCTGGCGACGATGCGGGACCGTTCCACAAAGCGGTGGCAGAAGGTAACGTACGGGATCCTCGCGATGGGCTGGAGGGGATCAGCGCATCACTGGCACCGGTATGAGATGGCGTATCTGCTCCTCGCCGGTCTTGCCACACCGCTCGTCGTTTCGGTGCACAGCGTGGTGAGCTTCGATTTCGCCGTCGGCCTGCTTCCGGGCTGGCACGCAACGATTTTTCCCCCGTACTTCGTAGCAGGCGCCATCTACAGCGGGTTCGCGATGGTGCTGACGCTGATTATTCCTGCACGGAAGCTCTACAAGCTGGATAACTACATCACCGACCGGCACCTCGACTACATGGCCAAGGTGATGCTGGCGACCGGGCTGATTGTTCTCTACGGCTACCTGATGGAGCTCTTCTTTGCCTTCTATAGCGGCAGCGAGTACGAGAGCTTCATGATGATGAACAGGATCACCGGACCGTACGGCTGGAGCTATGCTCTGCTGATACTCTGCAACGGACTGATTCCGCAGCTGCTCTGGATCAAGCGGATCCGGCTCCATACGTTGTCGCTGTTCTTCATTTCGATTGTGATTAACATCGGCATGTGGCTGGAGCGGTTCGTAATTGTGGTGACGAGCCTCCACCGCGATTTCCTGCCCTCGTCATGGGACATGTATGCCCCCACGATCTGGGACTGGGGTCTGTTCATCGGCTCGATAGGCGTTTTCGTATGGCTGATGTTTATTTTCATACGTGTCATGCCGATGATCTCGATCTTCGAATTGAAGCACCTGCTCCCCTGGAAGGGAAGGGTGATCGATACGAGTGCGGATGCAAACTAGCAACAACAATTTGTCATTTGGTCATCGGGTGATTTGATCATTTTCCTGATACCTGAATAAACTGAATCAACTGAACAAACGGATCCTGAATTACTGAGTCATTATGGCATCGACTCCTGCATCTTCTTCTCCGATTTTCGGCCTGATGGCCGAGTTCGACGAGCCGGAACAGATCGTTGCGGCTGCGGAGAAGGCGCGTGATGCCGGGTACCGTCAGATGGACGCGTTTACCCCCTTCCCGATGGAGGAGCTGACCGATGCGCTGGGTATTCACCATTCACGGCTTTCGCTGTTCGTGCTCTGTTGCGGGATCGCAGGATGTCTGATCGGATTCTTCATGCAGTACTATGTTGCAGTGATCGACTATCCACTCAATATCGGAGGGCGGCCGCTCAACAGCTGGCCGCAGTGGATACCGATCACGTTTGAGATGACGATCCTGTTTTCCGCGATCGGCGCGGTGGTCGGGATGATCTTCCGAAACGGTCTGCCGAGGCCGGTACATCCGGTCTTCAATGTAGACCGCTTCGAGCTGGCGACACGGGACAAGTTCTTCCTGCTGATCGAATCGGCGGATCCGCGGTTCGACCGGAATGAAACAGAGAGGTTCCTGAAATCGCTCAAACCTGCTGGGATCGAGGTGGTGGACCACGCATGAACCGCGGGATCGCCATACTGCTCGGGGTTTCGCTTTTCGGCTGTACAGACATGTACGATGGGCAGAAGATCAAGCCGATGGAGGAGAGCCGGTTTTTCGCCGATCGACTCTCGTCCCGCCCGCTGGTCGAAGGGACGATCCCCCGAGGTGGACTCCGGCACGACCCGCATTTGTATACGGGGAAGGTCGACGGTAAGCTGGTGGAGTCGTTCCCGTTTGAAATTACAGAGCAGGTCATGAAGCGCGGGGAAGAGCGCTATAACACATTCTGCAGTCCCTGTCACGGCCGCACAGGGGACGGGACCGGGATGATTGTCCAGCGCGGGTTCCCGAAGCCGAATTCGTTCCATTCCGATACACTGAGGGCGAAGCCGGTCGGACACTTCTATGATGTGATCCTGAACGGGTACGGGAGAATGTACAGTTATGCTCCAAGCATCCGGGTCGATGACCGCTGGGCAATAGCGGCGTATATCAGAGCTCTCCAGTACAGCCGGCATGCCTCCGCTGCCGATCTGACCTCATCGGAAAGGAGCTCCCTCCGATGAACGGGGAACAGAGACTCGGGACGTTCGTGAAGCGCGGAATGATCGCGGGTATCTCGGCACTTGCGATCCTGATGGCAGGCGGGGTTGTCTACCGTCAGCAGTTCTTTGAGTCGTATCTCTTCGGCTTCATCTTCTGGGTCGGACTGAGTCTCGGGTGCCTCGGGATTCTCCTGCTCCATCATCTGGTGTCCGGTGCGTGGGGTCATATCATCCAGCGGATGACGGAAGCGGGTGGGAGGATCCTTCCGTATGTGTTTCTCATGTTCGCTCCTGTGGTGATCGGCATGGAGTTTCTTTATCCATGGACAGATCAGGAAACGATGGCGTCGAGTCATATCCTGCACCACAAGGAATGGTTCCTCACAACGAGGTTCTTCCTGGTCCGCTCGGTGATCTACTTCGGCGCCTGGATTTTCTTTGCGTACTGGCTCAGCAGCCGCTCGCGCCGGCAGGATAAGACAGGAGAGGCGGGATTGACCAGACGGATGAAGCTCTTCAGCGGCCCCGCGATTGTTGCCTTTGTGATTTCAGTGACGCTTGCGTCGGTCGACTGGATGATGTCGCTCGAGCCGGAGTGGTACTCCACGATGTACGGGATGCATATCATCGTCGGCATGATACTGACTGCCCTCGCTTTCTGCATCGTTCTTCTCAGGATGTTCTCCCTGCAGGAGCCGTACGCATCTGTTCTTACGACGCGGCACTATCACCATATCGGGAACATGCTGTTCGCGTTCACGATCCTCTGGGCGTATATGGCATTCTCACAGTTCCTGATCATCTGGTCGGGCAACCTTCCGGAGGATAACTTCTGGTATATCAGGCGGCTCGGCACCGGATGGAATATCATCGCGGTGTTTCTCCTGGTGGGCCATTTCTTCGTGCCGTTCGTGCTCCTGCTGTTCAGGAACCGGAAGCGGTATATTGACAGTCTCGCACGGGTTGCAATCCTGATCCTGATCATGCGGTTTGTCGACTATTTCTGGCTTCTCAAACCGGCATTCTCGCCGGAGGGATGGACGGTCCACTGGATGGATATTCTGGCTCCGATCGCCATTGGCGGAATCTGGCTGGCTCTGTTCTTCCGTGAATTCCGCTCACAGCCGATGATCCCGCTGAAAGATCCGAGGTTCTCGAAAGAAGCATTTCATGTACACGACCTGGAATGAGTAAGAAGAAACAACAGACGACGAGCGAAGAGTCGATTGCGCGTAAGCACGAGCAGGCGGATATCCATTTCGGCCGCATCATATGGATCGGAATCGGGCTGCTCGGTCTTATGGTCGTCGGCATGCTCTATTCCGACCTGGTCGGCGTGATCTTCACGGAAACCAGCTTCGAGCCGGGAGCGCCGGCTGAGGTGCTGATCGACCATGACGCATCTGATTTGCCTCCCGCCCCCCGTATCGAGGCGAATCCAAACCGCACATGGGAACAGTTCCGCGCACGTGAGGATTCGGTTCTGTTCAGCTATCGATGGATCGATCGTGAGTCGGGGATCGCGCAGATTCCTGTTGAACGGGCAATGGAGATCGTTCTGGAGAAGAAACTGCTGGAGTCACGATGACGATCCGGAACATAACAGCGGTCGCGGCGGGTATGCTCCTGTCGGCGAGCACAGTATTTGCGCAGGCAGGAATGCCGAACCCGAATGTCTTCGAGGAAGTGGGGATCGACCAGAAACTGGATGAGCAGATCCCTCTTGACCTGACCTTCAGGAACGAGCGGGGTGAAACTGTCCGCCTCGGCGAGTATTTCGGCAGGAAGCCGGTGATCGTGTCGCTGGTGTACTACAACTGTCCGATGCTCTGTACACAGATTCTGAACGGGATGGTGGAGACATTCAGGATTATCAATTTTACTGCAGGGAATGAGTTCGAAGTGGTAACCGTCAGCATCGATCCGACAGAGACAGACTCTCTCGCCTCAGCGAAGAAAGCTGAATATATCACTGCGTATGACAGGGAGGGAACTGCCGGAGGGTGGCATTTTCTCACGGGCGACCAGGAGCAGATCACCCGGCTGGCGCAGTCGGTCGGGTTCCGCTACGTCTATGACGAATCGAACGGGCAGTACGCCCATGCGAGCGGTATCATGGTTGCCACACCGGACGGGCGGCTTGCCCGGTA
>JAOUDE010000257.1 GCA_029859455.1 Ignavibacteria bacterium
CCGGTTTCCTCGTCCAACCAGACATGAAATGACCTGTTTTCGGCAATTCTGCGCCCGTCTCCCCCGGACTCGATGATCCCCTCGAAGATAAAACTGGAATTGCGGATTTCAGAAATCCTGGTCAGGATCTTCAGCGTCTCGCCGTACCGCGCGGGAGAGAGGTAGTCGATCTCGTTTCTTGCAACGACGATCAGAGACTCCTTTCGGATCGCCTCGAGGTTGATCTGCACACCCATCGCCTCAAGGTATGCAATCCGTCCGGTTTCGCAGTAGAAGAGATATGTTGCGTTGTGCACAATCCCCTGCCAGTCTACCTCATAGTTTCTGACCCGGACGGATGTCTCAAACCTGAACAGCGACCTGTCAAGATCCATGTCGCACCGTGTCCTTGATAATAGTGGCAGCCTGTCTGATTTCTCTCATTTCAACATCCATGTGTGTCACCGCCCGGACCGAGTCATAACCACCCCTCGTCAACCTCACGCCGTTCTTTTCGATGAGTTCGAGCATCTCATCGACCGTCCTCCCGGTCCCCGAAATATTGATTCGCACGATGTTGGTTTGAACAGTGGCCTCGTCGATGCTGAGTTCCTCCACTCCGGCAAGATCGCGCGCGAGTGTTTTCGCCTTCTCATGATCCTCGGCAAGACGATCAATGTTATTCTTCAGGGCATAGAGCGCCGCCGCCGCGAGAATCCCTGCCTGCCTCATTCCGCCGCCGAAGAGTTTCCGGTAATGGCGCGCTTCGGCAATCAGCGGAGACGATCCGACGATCGCCGATCCGACCGGAGCGCCGAGCCCTTTGGAGAAACAGACTGAGACCGAATCGAAGTGCCGGCAATACTCCGCCCCGGTCCACTCCGATGCCACCACCGCATTCCAGAGCCGCGCGCCGTCCAGATGCAGGGCAAGGTTCTCCGACTTCGCGAAGGATGAGATGCTCCGTACCACTTCGAGCGGAACGATCGTACCGCCGGCCCGGTTATGCGTGTTCTCCAGACAAACAAGACGTGTCCGGGGCATATAGTAAACATCCGGTCGTATCACCTTCCGGATATCCTCCACTGTCAATGCGCCGTTTTTCCCTGCGACCGGCACCACCTGGACTGATGACAGGAACGCCATTCCGGCAGTCTCATTGTTGTAGACATGACTTCCCTCTTCCAGTACTACCTCATCGCCGGGCTGTGTGTGAATCTTCACACAGATCTGATTTCCCATAGAACCGGAGGGAACGAACAACGCCGCTTCCGCGGAGAGCATGTCAGCAACGGTTTTCTCCAGCCGGTTGACCGTCGGGTCTTCACTAAAGACATCATCTCCGACTTCCGCCGCAGCGATCGCTTTTCTCATGCCGGGAGACGGCATGGTAATGGTATCGCTTCTCAGGTCGATCATGCTGCCCTCTCACGCTGTTTCAGAATCGCTCCTATCCGGGGGATCACGGAGGAGAGCAGCAGCGCCGTCCCCAGAAGGAGACAGATCTGCGGAAGCCATTCTCCATGCTCGGTGTAGAATGTCAGATCGCTGCGCCGCGGGACCGTCCGTGAGATCACGGTCCGCTCGAACAGACGAGTCTCATCGTGGATTCTCCCAAACGGATCGATGAAACATGAAAAACCGCCGAGAGCACATCGCGCGATCCATCTCCGGTTTTCGACCGCCCGAAGGACGGAAAACTGCTTATGCTGATACGCTCCGGACATCCGCCCCCACCAGCTGTCGATTGTCAGAATGGTGATCAGATCGGCTCCTTTTCTGACAAAGGATGCGACGAACGCCGGGTACGTCGACTCATAGCAGATAACCGATGAAAACCGTGTGCCGGTTTTCTGATCCAGGAACAGGACGGAATCGGGTCCGATTTGCCAGCCCCCGATCCCTACGCCCCATCGAAGAAAATCGAACAGGTAGAATGCATCCGCGTATGGAACCCGTTCAGCCAGAGGAACCATCTTCATCTTTCCATACCAGGGAACAGCTGAGTCGCCGGGCTGGAAGAAAGCGGCGGCGTTGAAATCATCGTATCGCTCACCGGTCAGGGAGATTCGTTTCGAACTGGGCGGGGCTTCACCGGAGTCAGGGTACACAGACATGTGTGGAAACCCGGTGACCAGGGAAATGCCGCGGGCGTCCACCGCGCTCTGGATCCGTTCCCTGATCGATGCAGCACCCGGAGAGAGCAGCCGCGCCGGAATGGCGGTTTCCGGCCAGAGGACAATCTCCGGCACCCGACCGGTGCTCCCGATCAGGGAGTCTGTGAGGGAGAGATAGAGGCCGAGAGTGGCGGGCACATCCCGCCTCCATTTTTCCCACGGGTCGAGATTCGCCTGTACAATGCCTACGCTGACGGAGTCAGGACCGGAGGAGTCCGGATCCGCCAGCACAGCCTCACCATGGAACTTCGGGGCCATATAAAGAACCATCATAACACCGGCGGCGGCAACACTCCTTCCGGAGAAGGTTCCCCATCCCTCCCGCCGGATACCGAGGAAGAGCCGGTAGCCAACGGCATTCATGAGCAGGATCAGAAAGGAGAGGCCGAACACACCTGTGCTGCTGATGAATTGAATTCTTGCCAGGTCATACGTGTGACTGTTGCCGATTGTCAGCCACGGAAAGGACCATTCACTCAGGGAATGAGAGTACTCATATGCCACCCAGAACAGGACAAAACCGGCAAGCCCATAGACATCACCCAGCCGTTTTCTTACAAACAGGTAGAGGGAAACAGGAACGAAATAGAAGAACGGGTGCACGAACATGGTCACGCCACCGGCGATCATCATATACGGGTCATTCCCGTGCTCATAGCCGCCGGTCCAGTTCAGTGTTATGAGGTGGAACACCATCATAGCCAGATAAGTATACCCGAACGCCTGGAGATTCTTTTCACTCTCTCCAAGCACGATCAGCAGCGGGATCAGGCCGAAGCATGCAAGGACACCGACCGAGCTTGGAGGAAAGGAGAATCCCAGCATCAGCCCTGACAAAATGCTGAGGAGGGTGAGTATCATCCTTCGGTTCATCCCTCTCCCACCTCATTCATCTGTTTCGTGCCCTTTCGTTTCTTCAACCACTCCAGGACAACAGGTTCCATCTTCCGGAAAACGAAGATGACGATCGCGCTGACGCCAATACCGACAACAGCTCCCACCATGATGTCGGACGGATAATGGACCCCTACGGCCGGTCTCGACAGAGCAACCAGTCCTGCCCATGCGAAAAAAGCCCATCGATACTGCGGATAAAAGCGTGCGAAGAGGAAGGCGACCGCGAAATTGTTGACAGCATGGGATGAGGGGAGGGATCGCCCGGGCCCGCAGTGGACAAGGAGATGGAGCCCGGGAACGATCGGTGAACCATCGACTTCGTGACACGGCCTCGCACGGTCGATGATTTCCTTCAGAATTTCACTGTTCAGTTTGTCACCGACAAACAATATCGGGATGAGGAGGAGAACCACTGTCCTGCCCCTTCTTCCCCCCTTCCACACCAGTGCAACGATCACACACGCCAGCACAACCCTGACAACGAGCAGCTTGTCGTAGTCTGTGATCAGGGGCCAAAGGATATCACCCACCGGGTTGGCGAGAGTACGGTTGATGAAAAGGAGCAACCAGGTATCGATCCCGATCAGGAAATCGATCATCTCTTCGAAGCCTGTTTTGCGGAGACAACGCGGATAACAACAATCAGAATAAGGACGACGATGACAGCTGTCACGATTTGTCCGTACGTGGACAGGTAGAGTCCTATCTCACGCCAGTTCGCCCCGAGGCTGTAGCCGGCGGAGACCAGAATTGCGTTCCACGCGAGAGCGCTTACCAGGGAAAGCAGGAACGTCGGGAGGAGTCGAAGGTCGGACATTCCCGCAAAAAAAGCCACGATCGCCCTGGTTCCGGAGAGGAAACGGTTTGCCACGATGATCCAGTAACCATACCGGCCGAACCAGAGATCCACTTTTTGAATCGAATCGTAAGGAAGGAACCTGATCCTTCGTCTGTCCACAATACTGTGTCCGAACCAGGCGCCCACCTTGTACATCACGAGAAAACCGAGGGTACTCCCGAGGGTGGCGGCGAGAAGCGACTCGACAAACCCGGCGGAGCCGATCCCGATCAGCGATCCTGCGAAGACTATAAGCAGGTCGCTTGGCGATGGCGGAAAGAGGTTCTCGATGAATGCCGCTGAAAAGACGGCAAGATAAATCAGATGGGGCGGAAGAGACTGAAGCGACAGGATAAGATCTTCCACCGGCACTACCAGGGCAGAATCGACGCGACGGCATGCGCGGCGACTCCCTCGCC
>JAOUDE010000258.1 GCA_029859455.1 Ignavibacteria bacterium
GGGGCAGATAGATTTCACTGATTGATTTTCGGAGATTCGCGGAATACGCCTCGCTACACGATGAACCTGCTCTGAATCTCCCCTCCGGGTAGCAGGCATTCTGATTTCTTTCCAAACAGCCTGTATCTGCTTCGTGAAATCCGGTCGTAGAGCCAGTCTCTGATCGGCCGCGGAATGATGACCCCTCCCGCAAGGACCCACCAGGGAAACCGCAGATGTCTTGCCACACCCAGAAAAGCTGCCGATTTCCGGTACGGGATTCCATCTTCAACGTACAGCATTGTTTGGAAGGAATCGACCGGGAGTCCTGCCCAGGAAAGAATCTCGATTCCTGCGGGTGATTGGACCCAGCAGAATCGGAACCGGACCGCGGGATCGCGGCGATAGACAAATACGAGAAAAGCCGAACAGAGATTGCACAGACCGTCCAGCAGGATAATGTACCGGTTTGAGCGAACAGAATCGGGCTTCAGAATCGGAACGGGATCGTTCATCGGCTCCGGCACAGATCCGCTTCCGCAGCAATATACCCGAAAGCTGCCCATTCGGGGGTCTGAACAATGTCGGCCATTAGCTCGTCACACCGATCCTTATCTCCGCTGAAGCAAAGCCAGCTCGCCATCCCGTACTGCACAGTTGCGTTCCTGAGCCCGTCGGTTGCGGCAGTCGTCAGTTCGACTTCCCGGAGGATCTCTTTAAAAAAGAGAAGAAGCGTGAAGTAGCTGTCGTTCTCGATAATCTTCATCTCTTCATGAACCGGATCGAGGAGTATGGTTGCTTCATCATCGTGTCCGAGACGCCGCAACGACAGGTAATACCAGTAAAGCGTTGCAACCAGCATGTCATTATTCTTCGACCGTTTCACGCATTCGGCATAGGCAGCCGCGGCACCAGCGAAATCTCCCTTCAGGTATCTGGCCAGGCCGAGATGATACCAGATATTGGTTTGCAGGGTACTGGTCGGAATATTGAGAGCGTTGGGGAGCCCGTCCGGCTCGATCGTATCCTCCCGGTCCGCGGTGAGCTCCGCGGCCCAGGTCAGATCTGCGATCGCGTCATCGAACTTTCGGACCGTTATGAACCGATGACCCCGGTGCCTGAACATCCTGGCATCGTCCGGATGGAGCGCAATCCCCCGTGTAAAAATGTCGACTGCTTCATGGTAGCGGCCAAGGTAGGCATTCCGGCGGCCGAGCCAGATGATCGCGTCAGGATCGTCCGGATCGGCGTCAAAGACGGCCTGTGCTCCGGAGAGTTCCGTGTGCCGTTCTTCAAGCACTGCCGTGGAGAGAGGAACGGGACGGAGAGTATCACCGGTGAGTGAAACGACCGGACGTGGAGAATCGGATGCAACAGCCGGAAACGATACGGCTGCAATCAACACCAGGTACCGGAGAGCCGCTGTGCCCGCGAGGCCGGTGAAGGTAACTGTGGGAACAACCTGAGACACTCTTCGATTTCGTTCAGCGCGGTATCGAATGCTGTGTGCGCGCGTAGTGCGAAATATTGCCCATCCTCTATTCTCAGGAGAGTCAGGACAGCTGGATTGCCCGAAACAGAAGTTAAGCAAACGATTTCCTCCGAAAGAAGCAAAAAACTCAATCGCCCGCCGGACCTGTCATCTCATTTATGACGCGGAATCGACGCTCAACCCCTCTTCAGAAGGAAGTAACGGACCAGGCTGCCGCACAGGAGCAACGCGCCGAGAACCGATACCACGGAGGGACCTGCCGGGAAATCGAACTGAACCGCGAAGACAATTCCGGACAGACTTGCCAGGACGCTGACGGCAAGTGCTTTCACGATAACATGTCGCCCCCGCGGAGAGAGCAGAATCGCGGCCACCGGTGGGACAACGATATACGCGAACACTGGAATCACCCCGCCAACCCGTACGGCGAGAACAATAGCAAGCCCGAGCGAGAGATAGAATACCGCATTCCACGGATCGAACAACCCGGTCGCGGTTTCTCCACCTTCTTCGAACTTCTTCGTCACGGCAAAGAACTGCTTCCGGAAGAAGAGATGAAGCACCCCGATCCCCAGAAACACGAGCGCGGTTATCAGGATTCGCTCATCGCTCACCGTGAAGAAACTCCCGAACATCACCTCCGAGAAATCGGCCTCACCATGCGGAGCTTTCGATATCAGAAGGACTGTGAGAGCGGCCGCCACAGCATACACAATGCCGATCAGCGCTTCCTGTTTCAGCCTCGAGTCCTTGACGTTGAGAAACGAAAGAAGAAACGCGCCCAGCACTGTAAACAGGATTCCGATCATCGTCGGATCCGCCTCAACATAGGCCGCCGCTGCCACACCTAGCATGGAAATCTGACCGAGAGCAAGATCAACAAACACGATCCCTCTGCGGACGACATGGACTCCAATATACGCCAGCAGAAGTCCTGTGATTACAGCAATCTGCAGTGCATTCTGGACGAAACTCAGACCGAGCGAGTCAATCACCGGCTGATCCTCCCGCCTGTTCAAGGGCATCGATCAAAAACTGTGTGTTGCGATCGAACAAGTCCATGTAGGTCACGATCTCCTCCTCCGCGCCGACCGAAGTGGCCAGAGTAACAACGATCCCGCCGCCGACATTCTTTGCGACCAGGTCGGCCGACTGGGGCCTGAAGTAGGGTGAGGATATGATTATCTTCAGTCCTTCCCTCTTCATCGTCTCGATGACTTTCGCCAGCTGCGAGGCGGTCGGTGGTATCCCTGGTTTCGGCTCGAGAAACTCGACAACCTGAAACCCGAAACGCTGCTCAAAGTAGGGCCATGCATTGTGGTATGCGACCACCTTCGTCCCTTTGAACGGGAGCATCCTCCTGACCCATTCAGTCAACTTCCGGTCGATCTCTTCCCTGAAGATCTTCAGATTCTGACGGTAAATCTTCTCGTGCTCCGGATCGACTCTGATCAGCCCCCTGCAGATATTCTCGGCGATAATCTTTCCTCGAACGGGATCGAGCCAGTAGTGCGGATTACCGAAGATATGAATATCCCCCCCCTCCCTGCTGATGCTGGTCGGTACTTCAAGAAGCGGGACATTCTCAGATGCATCAACGTACCCGACGGCCCCCCGGAGAATTTCCGCGTTCCTCGAGCTTTCAAGCAGCGGCGGGACCCATCCCGACTCCAGATCGAGACCGACGGTCACGAACATATCCGCCTTCGAGAGTTTCAGAATATAACTTGGTTTCGGATCGACGAAATGCGGATCCTGATACCCGGTCGCGATCGCGAACACCTCAACGAGCTCTCCGCCGATCGACTCGGTGATACTCCTGAGATCCTGCAGTGTGGTGACGACCTGTATTTGTGCCCTGGCACCATTCACAGCGATCATAGCTGTGACCAGGATGACCATGGGTATCAAGCGGAATGACTTCTTCATTCTCCTGCTCCTGAATCAATATTTGTGTGCACCGTGCGATCCGATAACGAAGACTGACCGGAGGTTGACCTCCGAGATGGAAGAATAGGCATTGGATGAAGTTTGACGGAATTCGAGCTCCAGCTTTTGAAATTCGGTCGCGAGCCAGCCAAACGTCGCAGACCAGGCCCGCTCCACAAGGGATGAACTCTCCGGGGTATTCGAATAATCAAACCGGCCTGTGAGAAATACCCTCTGATCCAACTGGTACGTACTCAGAACATACGCTCCCCAGGAATTGACGCGGCCGTTGTTTTCGTCCCTCCGGCTGAAGATCGCTTCAGCCTGAACGAGAAACGAATGGTAGCGGCCGGTGCGGAGTGGTCTCCATTTGTAGGTGACATCGACCCCTCCGAGAAGCGTCGTCCTGCCCGCTTCATTCGGCCCTGCCGCGCCGGTAAACCCCAGCTCAAGTGTCGCCTGTCGTGTTAGGTCCCAGAAGTTCTTCAGATGTCCGAGGTAGAGGAACTTGTCTCCATCCGCCCTCATGAACGAAGGATTCTCCGCCGGTCCTCCCGAAAACTCGAACGTCAACTCCTGAAAGAAGTCAAGCGGGTTGGGAACCAGCCAGTTGACCGAAACACCGACATCCTTCAACCCTTCCTCTCCCAGATAACTGGTATAGACCAGCGGGAGCGCGATCACCGGGAGGGCGTGAGGATGGACCGGGTTCATCCGGCCGAAGGTGCTCCTGAACTGTCCCGCTTTCACCTGAAGTCCGGCAGGAAGAGCAAGCGACATCAGGAACGCCTCTTCGAGCTCAACCTCTGCGCCGCCGTCGATTGGATCGGGAGCGACGGAGAGATAGAATTCCGCTTTTGCGTAGGGATCAACGGCTGATTTGAGGGCAAATTCAGCCTCA
>JAOUDE010000259.1 GCA_029859455.1 Ignavibacteria bacterium
GGGTAAGGTTTCGCCTTTCCGTTCGATCCGGCAGCCATCTGCGTTCGGGAAAGGAGCATGCCTGCCCCGAGGACGGCGAGCAGGAGGATCAGGCTGACCTGAAGAACGAGGAAAGATGTGATCTTCAGGAGAGCGAAGTTCGGGCTTACGAAACGAACGAGCCATCCGGATCCCTCGCTGAGAAGCCCGGCAACGAACGGGATGATGACAAACGTCGCTTTGAGCTTTCCGGACAGCGGGGCAAGAATCACCAGGTGTGTCAGAAGAAGCAATACCAGGGCCATCATCGGCAGATGACCGTGCGTGACTTCGAGCATCGATTGATACGACCGTGCCGGGCGGTACTCTGCCTCCGACCCTGCATAATATGATACCACAGACCCGGTGGTAAGATCCATTTTGGAAAAATAGAGGAGGAAATTGGTTACAACAAAACCGATCAGGAAGACCAGAGCGAACGAGATGGTCATTCGCATGTATACGTTGCTCTGATATCCGCCATTCTGGAGGTATTTCATTGTGTATGCTCCTTCGGGACAGCTGATTCGAAAACGGCCAGGAATCTCCGCACCCCGTCGTTGATCGATCGTGTTGACAGGGTCGCCCCTGTGATATTCGGAATCGCCCTTTTGACCCAGAGATCATCCGTCAAAGGCCGGCCTGTGAACAATTCCAGCCACCGTTCCCCGGGCAGGTAGTCCGCAGGTTCGTGAAAAGCGAGGATTTCGACACGCGCAACGGTACTGTCAGGCCGGATTGCAACCATGAACGTTTCCGGCATCGTCCGGACAGTATGCGTATCAAAAAAAAGATATCCCTCCACACCTTCCTCTCCACGTGCGATGTAGTACGATACAACCTTGCTCCCGAGTGCCGTTCCTGCCTTCTCCTCGATCTTCCGTTTTTCCGGATCGGTGAGGAAGAGGGTCTTGCGATGAATCTCCCTGCCGGGAAACAGCCGGCTGATCGCTTCGTCTCTGGTAGAAAATACCTGTGCCCCGGCTGCAGCGATGGAGAGCAGGAGTCCTGTCGCCAGCAGAAGGATGAGACCGAGTGACCGTTGTTTCATCTGATCAGAACAGATAATTGACCGCTACATTCCACTGGTTGATTGCTGTTCCAGCCTCGTTCTTGTTATCTCTGTAGTCCCCCTTGAAAGCGACATTCGGGTGCGGCTTGTACATCAGGCCGATCGTCATGATCGCTCTGTCGTTTGCAGGGTTCGCACTGAATCCGGGACTGACTTCAGCCTGAGTATTGAACTGCTCATACTGAATGTACGGTGCGAGGTAATGTTCGGATGAAGGATCGAACAGAGGTACAACGTCATATCCGCCTGAAATGTACCATCCATGCATTGAAGATCCGATAACCTCTCCGTTCATGACACTGAGGCGCCCGGCATCCCCGATGGTCGTCTGTGCATACAGACCCCGGAGTTCGATCCCCTTCCAGGCGAACTCTCCGTGAATACTGGCAACTGTGGTGTTGGCACAGATCACTCCGAGCGAGTCTGTTGCTCCCTGACCGGAAGCGCCTGTGAAAATACTCGCTCCCAGGGTTGTCCCCGGCAGTCCGTAGAAGTCGATTCGTCCGGCGAAGCCGAAGTTCTCCGCGAGCGCTTTTGCCCCTTTCTGTCTCCCCCCGCGTATGCCGCTTGAAGCGGAGAACCCGGTCGCATCGAGTCCCTCAAGGACATAAGCCGTGTAACCAAGCCCCGGAAGAATCCTCCCGTACGCACCGGCGCCGTTGGCCCGCCAAGTGGTAGGGATAATCGATTGTTCCACCTGAGGCCGCAGGGTCCCGAAGAAGGTGGAGGGCTCATGCTTCTCATTTACGATGCCGACCGGGGCGAGCAGCATGCCGGCACGGATGTTCGCGAAGGGGGCCGCCATCAGTTCAACGTACGCGAATTCGACCGACACTTCGCCGCCGCTGCCGGTGCTGGCATGCTCGAATTCGATCTCTGAGTTGAAAAGAATCCAGTCGTTATAACGGTAGCCGAAATAGACCACTGCCCTCAGAAAATCGATCATATCCTTTTTTCCGGCGACCGTTCCGTCGTCCCCGGTCGTCGCATGATTCTCGTACACCATCTCACCGTATCCTGCGATGGAGACACCAGTTCCGGTCCTCGTATAGACTCTCCCCCCTGCAGGGCCCATTCCCCCCGATTGCCCGATGGTCGTGTCCGCGACCTCCCCAAGCCTCATGTTTTCGAACTCCTCCGTGAGGATATCAAGCCTGCGCGAGAACTCTCGCAGTGAATCGGCAACTGACATCGAATCAGCAGGAACCGGGGCCGACCAGGCCGGAACTCCGATTCCTACGAGAGTGAATATGACAACCAGAAAAACAACCAACGCATGCACTTTGGGCCTCCATACGAGCTGAGGACCGGTCCGCGGCATTACTTGACAAGCCTGACGGTGATGGTTATCTTGATCGTCAGGAGAAGGCAATGTCGTGAGACGCGGTCTTTTCTTGTTAAGACGGAGTGTGTCTGCTACTGAGTCCCTTTCGCGAGGATGATAGTGCAGGCACACTCTCTCTTTGTTAATACGAATCGACCGGTTCCTTGCCGGCCTCGCCACAATGGCACCCGCCATTGCATTTCTTCGCACCCCCTGGTCTGTTTCCGAACCCTTTTCGCAGGAGAAGAAGGGCCGTCAGCGCGACAATTCCGAGTGAGGCGATCTGTTGCCAGTCCATGGTCAGACACCCCATCCGAGATTCGTTCCGATCTGATAGACGATGAATGTGGTACCGTAGGCAAGTGCCGTCATGTAACCCACCTGAAACAGGGGCCACTTCCATCCGTTCGTTTCGCGCCGCATGATAGCGACCGTCGACATACACTGCATGGCGAAGACGTAGTACACCATCAGACAGATCGCGGTGAGGATCGTGAATGACGGGTCCCCGGTCACCGGGTCACGGTCGTTCTTGAGATGTGCGCCGAGAGAAACAGAGCCTGCATCGTCATCAGCATTCTGAATATTATAGATCGTCCCCATCGTGCTCACAAACACTTCTCTCTGAAGGAGTGAGCCGATCAGGCCGATGCCGATCTTCCAGTCGAACCCGAGAGGTTTGATCAATGGCTCGATTGTCCTGCCTGCCTGTCCTGCGTAGCTCATTTCCAGCTGCTGTGCCGGGGTTGCGTTCTCCAGCCGGGGGTACGTTGCCAGGAACCAGAGGACGATCGAAACTCCGAGAATGAATGTCCCTGCCGACTGAAGGAAGATTCTGGACCGCTCCCACATCTGGATCAGGATGGAGCGGATGGAGGGTTTTCGATACGGCGGCAGTTCCATAATGAAGGTTGAGGACCTTCCCTTGAGAAAGGTTTTCCGGAAGATCCAGGCAATCAGAAGCGCTGCCACAAGACCGAGCATGTAGAGGGAGAGGAGAACCAGGGCCGGCAAAGAAACGAACCCGAACAGATAGATGGAGGGGATAAAGGCCGCAATCAACAATGTGTAAACCGGAAGCCGTGCGCTGCAACCCATCAGCGGGGCGACCAGCATTGTCGCCAGCCGGTCCTTCGAGTTGTCCAGCGTGCGGGTTGCCATGATGCCGGGTATTGCGCATGCGAACGAACTGAGCAGCGGGATAAACGATTTTCCATGGAGTCCAACGCTGCTCATCAGTTTGTCCATCAGGAAAGCAGCCCTTGCCATGTAGCCGGTATCTTCAAGCAGTCCAAGAAAGAAGAACAGGAAGAGTATCTGAGGAAGAAACACCACCACAGCGGAGACCCCCGCAAGTGCCCCATCGACCAGAAGGTCTCTCAGATCCCCGGGAGGAAGGACAGCTGTCAAAAACCGTCCGGTCTCATCGAATGCGTCGGAGATGAGCTCCATCGGGGTCAGGGCCCATGAAAAGACGGATTGGAACATGATTCCCATCAGGGCCAGAAAGATCAGGTATCCCCAGTACCTGTGGAGAACGAACCGGTCAATTCGCTCGGAGAGCGACCGCTGCCCCTGGCCGGTTTCCCGGGTCACGGCTGCACATATGTCTCTGATCCACTTGTAGCGTGTTTCCACGAAGACGGAATGGCGGTCAACCTCGAGGAAATCGAGCTTCTGACGGTCATGCCGGACATGGTCTGCGATCAGAGGGCTCAGACGCATACCGAAGGGCACACTCCCGTTGTCGGTCGAGAGCAAATGAACGGCGGAGTGGAATGCATGCCCATGGGAGAGGCCATGGTGCGCTTTCAGCAGGTCGATCAGCTCATTCAGCTCTCTTTTCAC
>JAOUDE010000260.1 GCA_029859455.1 Ignavibacteria bacterium
GTCGGAAAACCGGTAACCGGCGCCGAAAGTCACGGCAGGGTCTGAGTCGATCTCATATTGCCTGAACTCCGAAGGAAAGCCGCCGTCGCCGGCTGAGAGGAGGTTCCTGCCGGTCATGCCAAGTACAAGGGAAGGACCGGGGCGCCACATAATCCCAAGATCGATCAGCCATTGGCTCGATTCGCGCACCAGATCCGGAAGACGGACAATCGCCGTATCCTCGAGCTGATACTGTGTATCGGTGATGCTCTCCCGGCGGAGCCGGCCGCCAAGGCCGACGGAGAGATCGGGAGTAACGGCAAACGCGTAACCGAGAGAGAAGAGTTCGCTGTACGAAAGGCGGGTATCAACGGTTGTCGGTTCCGGACCGATGATGATCCCCTGAGAGGGGAACACAACTTCCATCCGGGTTCCGTTGGAGAACTGCATGGCGGCGGCATGGCGCTCGAAGAACCGTTTGCCGAGGGTCAGTCCATGAAAGACAAAACCGTCGATCGTTCCCACCGTCGGCAGGTAGGTTGCGGCGCTGAATTCCCAGTCGCGGAGATTCACCAGGCCTGCCGGGTTCATTCCAAAATCTCTCGTATCACTTACGAGAGGCGAGTATGCACCGATCGCTGTCGCTCGCGGGCTCACAAGCGATTGCGCCTCTATTCTTCCCGTACAAAACATCACCGTCCCTGCTAAGAGTAGAATGAACCCCTTACAGTCAATTGGCACCTGGTGGAATCCGCGCTAACGCAATTGGACAATAATATTGTGAACAGACGCAGCCTGGACAAGCAGAGTCCCGTTCATGAATGGCCTGTCGATCGCCAGTTCCTCACGGTTTGCCCGGAGGAACGTGAGCAGATAGGTACCGTCTGCCGTAAGCAGACCAAGGATCTTCGGAGAGACGACCGCATACCCGTCGTGCCAGGGTCTGAGGTGCAGCATCGGTCTCGGCCTTCCAATCCGGGTCACATGGCTTACAATGATCACCACTTCTCCTTCGCTCGACCACTCGAGGTGCAGCGGTTCATCCCGGGAGATGATTGATCCGCCGGCCGGAGCAGAGACCTCTATGATCTCCGGCGCTTCAATGGTCACTCCGGACCCGCCGATGCTGTCAACCGACCAGGTATAGGTTGTTCCGGGCAGATAGGTGAACACCGGACCTGCCACATATTCGAATCCGGCGACAACAACCTGATCGATCCCCGGAACCAGATGGGGCCGTTCGATCAGCGGTATCCCATTCAGCAGAATTGTCCCGAGGTGAAAACCATGGAAGCCGAGATGACCGGCAGTGCCGATCACCGGCCTCTCCATGTCACCGATGAACGCCTTTGCGAACGAGAACTGGAGGATGCCGTCCCCCCCGTCATGACGGACGGAATTCAACACGAGCGACCCGTCGAAACCGATCTGGTCACGGGGAAGAAGGGCGGAGGAATCGATCGGGCTGAAGCCGAACACGGTGTCCGGCTCGACGAGCGACGTCACATCGATGCCGGATGCGTATTGCCGGATCTGAATTTCCCCCGGGGGTTCGCAGGCCAGCAGGCCGGCGAGGAGAAGGACTGGCAGGATCTGTTGTGGCTTCAACATCTGCATATTGTCCTGAATTAGTCGAAATCAGCCGATAATTTCAACCGACACAAATAAAGAAGGGCCCCTATCGGAGGACAGGGGCCCATTCCACTCCGTCATCCCTACAGCACTCTGTACGGAACTCCCCACCAACAGACGGAGTAGTTTGCGGGATCGTCATCAAAGAGTGTCTTCCTCGTCAGCGCTACCACCCCTGCATGGAAGACACCCGGATGATGACGGATCTCAGCAACTTGTTGATACACTCGTGTAAATGTCCCATCACCGTTTTGCGTCTCCGAGATGAACGTCATCGGCATCCGGCGGCGGGCGATGCGGCTGAATCCGTACCGCAGCACGACCAGATCAGTGTCCGGCGATGCGCTCACCAGCGTTGCTTTCACGGTGAAGATATCACCATCTCTCAGATCAGGCACATCCGTCACGGAATGATCATGACGGATAGTTCTCCAGTGATACCGAAGATAGAAATTCGTCGGATCGGTCACGGTGATCGTATCCCCGTTCGGCTTTGTGAACTGGAGTTCGGTCAATTCAATCTCCTGGTCGACCGGGGGATTCGATGTCTTACCATCGACCAGCGATGTGGCGACCGGGATCCAGTTAAGCCAGAACCGGTGGACTTCCCGGCCGACTCGCCGGAAGATCACGTTTCGGGTTGAGACATCGGTGAAAGGCTTCTCGATCAAGTATGTCGTTGTATCATCTTCATTGTACTTCGCAAGGATCCGGAATGTCCCGGTAATTTCCTTGTCGACCTGTACCGTGGCCAGCGAATCTCCTGCCTCGAATGAGGCTGTCGCATTCACCGAGACATTCTCCACAAATCTTCCCCACACGACTGGAATCACGGTCTGGCCGATTCGACCGAAGGTACCATAGTCGGTCGGCTCGAGAGACTCATCGGCGAATGTCTGATCCGCGTTCGCGACAAACTCGTCGGCGGTCGCATAGTATTCGAGCGCCTCTGCTTCGGTGGTCACCCCGCCGGGAGCGGCACCATCCTCCGGCTCGATCGTATTGTCAGCACACCCGGCCAGCAGAAACATGCCGGCACATACGAACAGTGTGGCTGTCATTCTCTCCTTCATCCCTTCCATTGAAACCCTCCTGAAGAATGATGAACAATGTGTAATCGGGGGAACCATGTCCGTAAGGATCGCAAGTGCCGTGCCAGAGATGCGGGATGCCGGTCAGACATGCGCAACACATTGTCTACCAACCAGTTACGGAATCAGAGCGATCCGCGGAGGTCGGAAGGAAACTGCGGGAATCGGCGGATGAAGTGCGGGAAGAGCGGAATTCAGGCAGGACGGAAGGTATCAGATCTCCCAGTCACCCCTGTGAAACGCAGATGCAACCTGGATGACGGTCTCATGATACTGTTGAGGAAGGTTCTTCATTTTCGGTTTGACAGTCTCACCGGCCTTGTCCCAGGGCCGGGTCCTGTCCACAGCCTCCGCAATGTTCGCAAGATAGTCCGTGAGCCGCTTCATCACACGGGCGGTTGTGTCATCATCGCCCGAGGGAGAGAAGAACCGTGCCGTCGCTTCTTTGTCGAACCGGTGGTCATGGAAGGCCTTCAGGAACTCGCCGCGAAGATACTCAGCCACTGTTCCCCGGTTGAGTCCTCCCAGTTCTTCCGCCGTTTCGGTGACCGACCTCCTCGAAAACCGTTTTTCTTTCATCGATTGGAGGATCCGCTCCTCGAGGGGAGATCCGGCTTCCGCCGCCGCACGAATGTCGTCACTGACGTGCTTCATCGTTATCATTGAGCTTCCCTCCGCTCGTGCGAGGAGGGCACCCCGCTTGATAACGCTTTCGAGTTCTCTGATATTGCCGGGCCACCGGTACGTTTTCAGCGACTCGAGAACGATGCGTGACAGAGTCAACTCCTCTCCCTCGCGACGCAGGAAGTGATTGATCAGCACCGGAAGATCAGTATCCCGTTCACGCAGGGGAGGAAGTTCGACGGACAGAACGTTCAGCCGGTAGTACAGATCCTCACGGAATTTTCTCTCCGCAATCTGTTGCTTCAGGTCCCTGTTGGTTGCGGCAAGGACCCGGACATCCACGCGGAGAGTCCTGCTCCCTCCGACCCTTTCAAATTCTCCTTCCTGAAGCACCCGAAGCAGTTTCACCTGAAAGCTTTCCGTTACCTCACCGATCTCATCCAGAAATATCGTACCGCCATCCGCGCGTTCGAACCTGCCCGCCCTTTCGCCCACTGCTCCCGTGAATGCGCCTTTTTCGTGACCGAACAATTCACTTTCAAGAAGCGTCTCACTCAGGGCGCCGCAATTCACTGCGACAAACGCCTTCACAGCTCTGGGACTTTTCCGGTGCAATGCACGAGCGACCAGCTCCTTCCCGGTCCCGCTCTCTCCCAGAATCAGGACGGGCGCATCACTCTGGGCCACCTTTTCGATCAACCCGATAATCTTCTTCACCGGACCTTTTGTCGAACCGAGGATCCCTTCGAATGAAAGCACTGCTTCCTCTTCGACCGGCTTCTCGGACGGCACGAGATCGTCCGCCCTCGAAGTCAGCGCCCGGATTTCCTCCTTGTGTTTCCTGATTTCCGACAGAAGCTCCTGGGTCCGTCCTTCGGATCTGGCCGAGCGCGCAGCGGCAAGTTCCGACTCCAGCCCTTTCAAA
>JAOUDE010000261.1 GCA_029859455.1 Ignavibacteria bacterium
AATACCGCCATCTCTGCTGATCCGGGGGCGATGGTTCTCGGACCGCAGGTGATGCTGATCGACGAGTTCTCCGCATCGGACGGCGACATCGTTGCTTACCGGTTCCGGAAAGCAGGCCTCGGCCCGCTGATCGGAAAACGGACCTGGGGCGGCGTGGTCGGGATCCGCGGCTCGCTTCCCCTGCTTGACGGCGGCTATCTGCGACGGCCCGAGTTCTCGCGCTACAACGTCGAAGGGACGGAATGGGTGATGGAAGGGAAGGGTGTAGAGCCGGATATTTACATGGACAATGATCCCGCAACCGAGTTCGCAGGGACGGACCAGCAGCTGAACAAAGCGATCGAGGTGATTCTGGAAGAGCTGAAGAAGAATCCGGTCGAGCTGCCTCCTCCTCCTCCGTATCCTGATAAGAGCAAGTAGGCGTCAGTTGCAAACAAGCAAAAAAGGCTTTGTCGACAGAGGCAGGGCCTTTTTCGTGTTAAGACGGGGAGAAGACACAGGTCAGTTACCAGAAATCAGAGGGCAACGGTTTCTGACCATTGATCTCTGCCTTCCGAATTCTCCGGTTTGTTACTCGCAGGCCACCAATGATTTCCCCCTGTCTTTCGCGGACGGATCCACGCTCCGCGATCCCCTGATATCGAGGGCCATGCATCCGTGCTCGAACACACGGAGCGGGTTGATTTCGAGGGTCGTGATTGAGGGAAAATCCGCCGCAATCTGTGCCAGTTGAACCACCGCTCTGACAGCAGCCCTGAGGTCACAAGGGGGACTGCCGCGCCAGCCTCTCAGCTTCACGCCGGCCCGTGTCCGCGCGAGTATCTGCTCGGCCTCCTTCTCTGTGAGCGGGGCGATGCCGGTCTTTACATCCCGCAACAGTTCCACCTCGGTTCCCCCGCTTCCGACAAGAACAAGAGGCCCGAACTGTTCATCCCGTTTTGTCCCGACAATCAAATCGACGCCGGGTGGATACATCTTCTGAACCAGCACGCCGGCCTCGTCACCGTCCGGACTGACCCTGCAGACGTTCCGGAACTCTGTTCGCAGGCTCTCATCGTCACCGATATCGAGGACGACCCCACCGACGTCCGTCTTGTGGACGACCGTCCTGGAGGCCGTTTTCAGAACCACAGGATAGCCGAGGTCATTGGCGATCGCAACAGCTTCCTTCTCGGAGACTGCCACCCGGGAGACCGGCACCGGAATACCATACGCATCGAGTAATGTACTCCAGTCCTCAGACCGGATGGCTGGTGTTGCGACTCTTGTATCCCCACGTTTCGGTTCAACAGACATGGAAGGTACCATGTCCAGCCACTCCCTTCGCTGGACCATGGCGGCGATAGAGAATGCCGCCCGCTCCGGAAACGCGAAATTTGGTATCCGTTTTTGATGCAGGATTTCAAGGGCACGGTCGAGCGATGCGAGTCCCATGAGTGAAGTCAGCACCGGTTTGTCATGGGCAGCGGCGACTTCGCTGATTACCTCGGCAAGACTGGTCGGGAGAAACCAGTCCTGCGGCGCCTGAATGACGAGGGCGGCATCCACGGTCGGATCGGAGAGGAGGGCATCGAGGGCGACTGCATAGGTGCCGGGGCCCGATCCTGCCAGGATATCCACGGGGTTCTCGAGACTTCCGGCTGCTGGTATCCGCGGCCGGAGGTGGTTCCGGGTGTCCTCGGTGAATGGGGCGAGTCTGAGGCCGGCAGCTTCCAGCGCGTCCACCGCCAGGATTGCTGGTCCTCCTGCGTTCGTCAGAACAGCGACACGGTCCCCGCGGGGGAGCGGCTGCCACGCGAGTGCCCGGGCCCAGTCGAACAACTCCTCCATGGTATGGGCGCGGAGGACTCCGCTGTCACGAAATGCTGCATCATAGGCCTCGAGTGTCCCCGCGAGGGCTCCGGTATGAGATGCGACGGCGCGCGCACCCGATTCTCCCCGGCCAGCCTTCAACGCAATCACCGGCTTCCGCCTGGCAACCTCCGCCGTGACTTCCATAAAATGCCGGCCGTCCTTCAGTCCCTCGATGTAGGCCGTGATCACACGCGTCTGCGGGTCCTCACCCAGAGATGCGATCATTTCGGTCTCCGTGACATCAACCTGGTTGCCCAGGCTGACGAGCCGCGAAAAGCCCACTGCGGCTCCCCGTGCCCAGTCGATCACCGCGGCAACGAGTGCGCCTGACTGAGAGACGAACCCGATGTCGCCCGGACGGGGCATGCCGATGACGAATGTCGTGTTCACCGGCGTGTGTGTATCGATGGTGCCGATACAATTCGGTCCGATGATTCGCATCCCATATGCCCTGCCGGCCTGCGCAAGCTCTTCCTCCCGTTCTGCACCATCCGGACCTGTCTCACCGAATCCACCGCTCACCACGACGACATGACGGATCCCCCGGTCACCGCATTCCTTCACGGTATCCGTAACGGACTGGGCGGGAACGATGATGATCGCCAGTTCAACAGGATCAGGAACACCTGAGATCGAAGAATAGCACCGGTGGCCGAGGATCTCCCGTGCGGTGGGATTCACCGGGTAGACGGAACCGCGGTAGTGATACTCAACGAGGTTCCGGACTACTCCATAGCCAAGCTTATGCGGGTCTGTCGACGCGCCGATAACCGCGACTCCGCGCGGATTGAAATAAGGGTCAAGCATTGTAATTCCTGAGTAAGAACGGTGAACGGGAGGGGTTGGTCGAAAAAACCTGTTGCAACGTGCAGTACAAAGTTAGACACATCCCGCCGGAAAATCAACAGCAGGGAATGAGTCAGTTTCAAGGGTGTTGGGGGGACAATCTTGACAAGATTAATGACTAACGGTGAACCATTAATGATTAACGGAATCGGACAGAAGCCAGTTGCCAGTGACCAGGAGTCATGTGCAAGCGACCTCTGACTTCTGACAACTGATTTCTGTCCTCTGTCCCTCTCCCTTCCCCCGAACAACCCCCGCCTACTTTGTATCCAGAATGATCGGCAGTCCATCCTTGCCGGCACCGACAATGATGACTTTCGTGTTGTTCGAGTTGGCGAGCTTCTCGGTCGCTTCGATCCCCTTCCATCGCAGCAGCTGTTCGCTGATCCCTGCGGCGACGATGCGCTGGAAGTCGGCAATACCCTGCGCCTCGATTCTCTTCCTGTCAGCCTCCTGCCGCTCCTTTGTCAGAATGAACTCCATCCGCTGACTTTCCTGGTCGGCCCGCTGTTTCTGCTCGATCGCATCGGTCAACTGGGGAGGAAGGCCGACATTCCTGAGCGGGGCTGCTTCGACAACAATACCGCGGGGGGCGACCACTTTTGCCAGTTCCGCCTGAATCGCCGTGCCGAGCTGTTCACGCTCCGTCGAATACAGCGCGCTTGCCTGGAACGAAGCAGTTACGGCCCGGCAGATCGACCGGAACTGAGGGATCAGAACGACATTCTCATAGTCCCCACCCACGATGGTCTTATAGACCTGCGCGGCCGAATCAGGATTCAGGCGGTACAGAGCACTCACTTCAAGCCCGATAGAGAGGCCCTCCCGCGAAAGGACCTGCATTGTCTCTTTGTGTTCCTTCGTCTGGATCGACATTTTGACAACCTTTGCCAGCGGGTTGACAAAATTGATTCCGGCAGGAAGGACCCTGCTGGAAACCACCCCGAAAAAATCGACAACGCCGACATGGCCTGCGGGAACCTGCGTGAATAGCTGCAGGATAGCGACAATCGTGAAGAAGGCGGCGGCGGCGCCCGACAGGTTTGCCGTCGACCGGAAGCCCGGATTCTCTGACGCCTTCTTTGAAGCAGCCCTCCAGGTGATCAGGGCGACAAGCGCCACAACTGCTGCAAGGACGAAAATCATGATGAACTCCTTTTATTGAAATTACACAGGTACGATCAAGTGCGGTGTGGCAGGCCTCCAATTTACGAAGAGATCGGGGGAAAGACAATTCGGGGCTGGGGGAAAGCAGTGATTTGGCCGACAGGGTTCGCAGGCCAAATCCGAAATACGAATATCGAAATCCGAAACAAATCCGAAGCACGAAGGAGCAATGACAGAAACGACTGCAAATTCGAGATCCACACGTTTTGAATGAACTGAAAAATTGACTTCCGACCATCCGACTATCAGACCATCCGACTGGATAGACCGGATCAACCGAACAGACCACCCTGTTTTCCCCTTTGCCTCTAATGACGTATCTTCCAGC
>JAOUDE010000262.1 GCA_029859455.1 Ignavibacteria bacterium
AACGGTTTCTCCGCAGTGAAACGGGTAGTGACCCAACCAGTGGAGCCCACCTCAAACCGGTCCGGCTTTTCGGCTGCCAGCCTCAGTGCCTGCGCCATTGAAGCGGTCAGTCTGAACATCGCCTTATAGCCCTCCCCCTTCGGTCCGGGACCAATGAACAGGAATGTCCCCTTGCCAGCCTTAAAGGCGCTCTGCGTACAGGACGTTCCCTTCGCAATCCCGGGAAATGTAACAGCCCTGTTCCGAATCGGATCTGTCGGATCTTTGGATTTGTTCACTGTATTCGGTGGTTCTCTCGTTGGTCTCGACTGTTATTTCAAAGTTGTCGGAGGTATCAGGATCATGTCATGTTCGCCTGATCGAACCCGGTTCCGCCGAATGTTTTCGTCCAGACCGTATCTCCAATGGTATCAGTCTTGAGCAACCAGGCATCGTCGAACCCCTCACCGAAGGAACTGGTGATCCCGGTGACGATATAGCCGCCGTCTGCAGTTTGACGCACCGCCCTCCCTTCTTCGATACCGACTGACGAACCATAGGTTCGGGTCCAGACGCTATCGCCGTTGCCATCTGTCTTGAGGAGCCATAGATTAAGGTTGGCACCGATGGAAGGCTGAGTCCACCCGGCGACAATACATCCACCATCGGACGTTTCATCGACAGATCGACCGCGCTCATCCGGAAAGCTCCCGAAAGCCCTGGTCCAGAGTGTATCTCCGTTGGCATCGGTCCTGATAAGCCACAAATCCGCCGTGTTGAAGACGCCGAATGACCAGGTTTCTCCGGTCAAGATGTATCCGGCGTCGGACGTCTGGCGGACGGACCAAGCTTGATCGGCGAGAATCCCTCCGAACAGCTTCGCCCAGAGAATGTTTCCATCGGAATCAGTCTTGAGAAGCCAGGCATCATCGTCGCCGGCACCGAAGGAAGTAGTGTGTCCTGCCAGGATGAATCCTCCATCCGCAGTCTGTTCAACACTCAAGTCAGAAAAAGGACCACCGTAGATTCTGGTCCAGAGGGTGTCCGGTGCCTGAGCCATCGTGACGAGTACCGTCCATACTGTAAGAACAATGAGGATAATCAAACGGATCATACACACCTCCTTATCCCCCCTTCGCGAATAACCACGTTTGGCACTCACTCCCCGTCGGGTGTTCTCCTTGTCGGATTAGCTTGTCATTTTCTCTTGCTTCTTCCCCTTTGTTGTCTGACCTCCTGGCTCTTTCTTCTTTCTTGCCTTCTATTTCTACCATACTAGATTCACCACCGAGACCGTCGCCAGCCGCCCGTAATACCAGGTCGCGGCTGTACGCATGCAGATGGGTTCAGACCAACGTCATATTTCATTGGGATCGTCCGGCATCGAAGACAACGCGCGTGTAACCGCATCGGCAACATGATCATCTCCTGACAAGCTGCCAGTTTTCAGCCGCGAGACACATTCAGAAACAGAAAGAGACTCACGCACACACGAACGATGGTACATCACCAATACTTCAGTTTTGTCTTTGGACAATTCGTCGAGTGCTCTTGCCCCTAAGGGCGGATCAGCAAGTGCCATCAACAAGGCTGCATAGATTCTTCCCGCGGGAGTAGCTGATCGGAACATGGATTGGAGGCGGTCCATGTCAGCAACACCCCCTTCAACCAACGCTTTCCACGCCCGAGCCAGGGCCGACAGCTCCTGTATGAAACCATGCGGCCCAAAATCAAGTCTGCTGGCAACCGTCAGTGTCTTTAGATAGTCGGTAGTTGTTGGCATCGCTCTTCAGTTTTCCGCCCAGCCGATATGATCGGTCACCGACCCGGTAATTGACCACCGCACGGCGATGGGCCCGAACCCCCGCTGGGCGAGGTCGAGCCATTTTCGGTACTGACTGGTGTGCTAAGGCGTATTCATGATCGGTTCGTACCGCACGTCTGTTTTGACCGAGTTCGCAATGAAGCATTGCTCATGCGCCTCATGGTGCATCGCGACCAGATCATCTGCTGTCGGCCGTTTCTCACCGGCGAAGTCGGCCCTGGGCCGGAGCGTTACGCGGGTCATAGCAAGTTTGCCGGACGAATCCTTCCCCATCACGCCGACTGCCGTGCTGTTTCAAGAATAACCATTTTTGGAAATCCCTCCGGCTATCCCGGCACCAACGCCAGGCACGCCCCAACCGGGTCCTGAACAGCCGCATAGGCGTACTCCCCATCGTTTCCCCGCGTCGCCTTAAGGACCTTCCCCCCTTCCTCCCGGACGCGACGAAGACTTTCGGCCAGATCTCCAACGGGAAGGTAGATCATCCAGACAGGCGGCAGCCCCAGGTTCACTCCGCGCGCATGACAGACTCCCGCCGCCGGGTTTCCATCATCACCCAACATGTTGTAGTCAGCGTAGCGCTCGCCAGCGTCCTTCATCCCGACATCCTGTACCGACCAGCCAACGACCTGTCGGTAGAAGTCACGGGTTGCCGGGGCGTCGGAGACCGTCAGGTCGACCCAGGAGATGCAACCCACAGGGGCCGCGGCGTCGCGCGATGTGACGATCTCTTTGGGGGGAAACGCCTCCGCGGAAACGACCGGGATGATCCCGAACGCCGCGCCGTTCGGATCGAGCAACACCGCCCACTGGCTCTTTCCATTGGCCTCTTTGCCATGCACGAGCTCTTTCCCCCCCAATTCAAGCGCACGCTTCACACTGGCTGCGACATCGGCAACCTGAATGTGCACCATCCATTGGAGGGGAAGGTGAGTATATTCCGCAGTCAGCGGGCCCAGGCCGATGATCGGCATGCCCAGGTTGTTCATCAGATCCTCACGCCATAGCGGATTCTCGCCTGTGGTGAGTACACGTGAGTAGAAGCGCACTTCACGTTCGTGTTCGGGAACAGCAATGTCAGCGCTGAGGATTCCGCCGACGCGCGGGACAAAGGGGTCACTCATGATTCGCGTCCTGATTGAGATGATCGTCAGAAAGGTTTATGGGGTAAACTCGACCAGCATTCGCATCGTCTCGACCTTCAGACCGTCCTCCTGCATCGCCCTCCTGCCTTCGTCGGACTGCAGCAGCTCCTGGAATTTTGCCATGTCGGGTATCTCCGCCATGACGCCCGTTGCATTTGGGTTCTTGGGGTCGCGGAAGTTTCGGCACTTGATTCCAAGTTTCCCGAACATCTCATGCCGGCTTCCCGGGCCTTTCTTCCAGGCTCTTGCCCAGACCGCGCCATCCTGAACATCATGGAATATGATTGCTGTTGTCATGCTGTATTCCTTTCGTTTCTGTTAGTTGCCGAAAAAGGGGTCCCGTTGACTCGCCTAACGAACCGGTTCAAAGCAAGGCGAAGCCCATCCACTGCATGCTGTGACACTTCTGTAACAATTCAACGTATTTTTAGTGTCTAACACCATCCCAATCTCAAGAAAACCGGCCGGCGACAGAAACTTATCGTACGAGTTCTCCTGCTGGGTATGAACAGTGCAAATGTCTTTCTTCTTGCAGTTTATCTATGGCGGTCCGCTCCATCGATTTTGTCATGCTCCGGTACATCACTTAACCGATTCAACATACTCGACTGGAAATCCAAGGTTTTCGAGGACCCTCTGAAGGCGCAACGCATATTCCGGATTCCGCTCATGCGGTTCGGGCGCTTGAACCAGGTTGTAGCACAGCGCGGCAACTGCCTCACCTTCAGCAGGGTGAGCGACCACCGCTTCCGGTCGATAGACTTCCAGGCCTGGAGCAGTGTAGAGACGTTCAAGCTCCTCATGTGTCAGCGCGATCAGCATTCCGTAGGCACGGGCGCCTGGAGAGGGCACCAGCGTAGCTCGCCGGCCGATGCGCAACGCGAAGTCGGCCACATATGCACGACGAACGTTCGATGGTTTCGTGCCGGCCTGACGAAGCACCCGGGCGTCCATGAACAGGCCGTAGAAAAAACCGTCTATCTGTCGAGGGCTCATGCGCCTACCTTTTCTGTGTATAACTGATTCGGTACCAGCTGCGGACGACCCGGCCGTCAGCTGCATCCCGTTGTTAGATGGACCACCTCAATAGCCCCCGTTACAACACTCTCTCGAAGTAAGCGGCGGCGAAATCAACCAGGCCGCGCATCGAAAACAGCGTGGCTTGAGCGTTTCCAACAAATCCATGCCGTGCTCCTCCTGTAGACAAATACTCCTGTCCAATGATAGGGAAGTGTG
>JAOUDE010000016.1 GCA_029859455.1 Ignavibacteria bacterium
GGGCGATCTCATCGCGCGAGCGCACCTGAATCGATGCAAAAGATCCCCTGGCGATCTGCGTGGTGCCGCGGATCAGGGTCTTGATCGGCCTTGTGATCGTACTTGCGATCAGAAGCGCCGCGGCAAGGGCAAGGAGGAGAGCCGAGAGGAGCATGAAGAAGGCCACACGCTCGGAACGCTCCGTCTTCCGTTCGACGGCGGCCATCGATCTGTCGATCGAAAGCTGGTTGAGCACGATGAGCCGGTCGAGGATCTCATGCATCGTTGTGAGGCTGGCCTCGAGAGTGAGACCGATCCCGGTCTTCTCGTCCGGGGTAAGAGACAGATCGTTCCCCGTAATCCGCTTCTCCAGCTGGCTGTGTTCCTGTCTGATGGACTTGATCAGCTTGGCCTCCACACTTCCATGCGGAATGACGGAGAGCGAATCAAGATTCCGGCTGAAGCGCCTCAGGTCATCCCTGAACAATTCGTAATAGCCTTCGTCACTTCTGACAAGATACTTTGCGCCGTTCCGTTCCGCCTCGACAAGATTCCGCTTAAGCTGTTTCGCGCGGTCGATGACCTGGACGTCCGATGTCAGCGTCGATCGTCCCTGTTCAGAGATCGAGTGCAGTTCGTACAGCACGTAGACATTGGCCAGTGCCATAATAACGATGATGAGTGTGAACCCGGTCATCATTTTTCCGCTGATCGTCATGTTCCTTCCTCCAGAATCACCATCGCAACGACATGGCTTTCGGAATGAGACAGACTAAGAAAGAGAGAAGAAGCATTCATTTGTTCGGCGATCGGGCCATGCAGTCTGAATCCGGGCCTGCCGAGGGAATCGTTCACGACCTCGATATCCTTCCATCCGAACGTTCCGCGCAAGCCGGTCGCAACAGCCTTGCTGAACGCCTCCTTGGCAGCGAACCGCGCGGCCAGGTGCTGGTAGCTGTCGTATTTTCCTTTGCAATACGTGATCTCGTGATCGGTGAAGAGGCGGTTCAACATCCGGTCCCCGAACCGGTCGAGGCTTCTCTTCATTCTTCCGATCTCAAGGATGTCGACGCCGATTCCCTTCACCATGCCGCTACTCCGCTTCTGCCAGGGAATTTTCCTTTTCGATGATGTCGATCAGCTGGGAGACATCGTCGATATCATAACGAGCTTCGGAGGTATGCGTTCCGAAGGTATCACCATATCGTGCAAACACCGTAATCATCCCAACCTGGGCGGCTCCGGCAACATCGCGTTCCGGCCAGTCACCCACCATGATCGCTTCGTGCGGGTTGACCCGGAGCAGTTCCAGCGCGCGTCGGAATGGTGCCGGACTCGGTTTTCGCTCACCGGTATCCTCGAACGTGACAACGGCGTCGAAGAAATGATGAAAATTAAGATAGCAGAGCCGGAGCCACGCTTCGCGCCGCGGGGCATCCGACACCACGGCGAGTTTCATCCCCCGTTTGACAAGGTCAAACAGGGTCAGGCTCACATGTGGATACGGTACCAGGGCTGCTTCTCTCGCCCGTCGGTAGGCCACAATTCCGGCTGAGAGAATCTTGTAGTCGACCTTCTGGAATACATCGTACAGGAGCTGATCGAAGACGTTCTGGAATTCGATTCCCCTCTCTTTATATATGGCATCGATCCGCTCTCGTACTTCCTCGCGCGGGAGCCGCAATCCCGCATCGATCATCGATTCGATCGCCGCGGTCACTGCCTGGCTCTTCATCGCCATGAAGTCCACCAGGGTGTTGTCCAGATCGAAGATGACCGCCTTAATCATGGGCTGGGCTCTGCTCGTCTACAGCCGCTTTCGGGGTCGATTGCTCCGCCTTGACCCGAACGCGCGCAACCTCATCGTCAACATAGGCACGGATGACAGGCTTCAGAAAGACGTTCTCGAGCCCGATCGCGTTCAGGCCGACCGCAAGCACGGCGGCCTTTCTGTTCGGGGAAAGCCGTTTGTTGACCACCAGAATGCGCTCGTCTTTCAGGATGCAGTACCCGCCATCGAAATCCCCCTTCTCGTTCCGGATCGTCACGCCGAGCTGTTCGGCCAGAGCCTCGAACTCCCGTATCAGTTCATCATGTTTCATTGGTCTGTCTCTTCTTTTTCATTGGCTGCAACACTGCCAGCCCGATAATTGTATAGTAACTCAGCATTGCAACGAACGGGGCGCCTGCGAGGGCTGCAACCCGGCTGATGAAGATCGTGCGGAACTCATCCCGTTCGGCGGTCGTAAAGAACTCCAGATAGATCATCCGGCCATCCAGATAAGCGGTGAACAATTCAACCGGCACAAACAGATACAGGAGAATTGCGCTCATCATCAACCAGCCATGCCGGCGCAATGTAAACGGCATGGCCCGGAGAAATGCCACGCTGCTCACGAGGACGACGAGATACGATGCGATGACGACAAGTGATACGATCGAAAGGAGACGGAAGATTTCCCTTTCGGCCTCCGGTGGCAGGTATTCCTCAAACTGCAGAGTGCCGGTCTGCAGAAGGACGTTTCCGATGATCACCCGGATCAAAGAGGCCCCGAGCCAGAAGACTCCGGAAAGGACCAGAACAAAAAGGGGGACCCGCCATTTCAGGGGATTCGCATCGACCGACACAATGAAATGTATTGATTTTTCACCGCCCATTCAAGGAACGGAAAAGAGAGGGTCAGAGTTCCCGCGGAGGATGGTCGATGGACCAGTTCTTGTACCACATGAGGTCCTCGAGGAGGGAAAAGAGGTTCTGAATCCCGTGGCCGGTCATGACCAGGTATCTGCCCTCAATCCGCTTCCGGGCGTCCGGCGGCGCTTTCGATGCAATGTTCCTGATGAGGTCAGCAGCCTCCAACAGCGATTTGTTCAATTCAGCCGCCAGTGCATCATAGCCTTCGCCATCTTTGCCGATCCGGGTCATGATTTTCCTGCTTTTCACGCTAAACTTGGCAAGGAAGGCGGCGCGGTCAAATGAGGTCCTCAGGTCGGAATCAGCTGAAAGCGACAGAAGAAGTGCAAGGTCGTCTTTGTTGGTCAGCCGCCCGCCCGAAAAACGGTCAAGCTCTGAAACAAACTGCCTCGTTTCGTCATCCGTCTGCATTCCGTAATATAGGACCGTGGGTCGGACAATCAAGCGGGGGAAACTTTTCGTTCCTTCCGTGTGCTTAGTTGGAAACAAGGAATGGCGTTGACTGTCCTGGGCCAAATCAGTACTTTGCAACCTGATCCTGCCCCCGTTGTGTTGTCATTAAAACCATGAAAACCTTCAAAGAGCTCTCCCTTTCAAAGAAGATCTTATTCGGGATCCTCCCCCTCTTTCTCCTGTTTGTCGCGGTCAGCGTTGTGATCCAGAACCGCTTTCAGGAGGAGGTTCTCATGGAGGAAGCCACAGTTGCATCGATTACCTATGCGAACATCATCCGCGAGTCGATGGTCAGCATGATGATCAATGATCTCAAGGTCGATACAACCTTTCTCCATCGCCTGAGCGGGTTTGCCCAGTTTGATACCATCAAGGTCTTCTCCAACGACCTTCGGCTGCGGCAGGAAATTGTCGAGCGCGAATCCGTCCATGTGATTCCGCATTCGGGGTCGCTGGATCCAACCGTTCTGTCGGTCATGAACGGAGTATCTCCTCTTTTCATGCGAACCGGACAATCGTTCAGGGCCGTGGTGCCTTTCACTGCCACTCAGGTCTGCCAGCGATGTCATGCGGTTCCGATCGATTACACCCTCGGTGTCGCCGACCTTTACATTTCGTTCGACCGGTTTGATTCCGCGGCGAGTGGCAACTGGACCCGATCCGTCATTATATTCCTTGTGTTCTGCATCGTCGCTGTCACTGTCGCTTCCCTGCTCCTCTCGCGCTTTGTCACACGACCGGTGGACCGCCTCGTTGATGCAACCACGCATGTTGCGCGTGAACTGTTTGGCGGTCCCGAACCCGATCCGCTTCACTCCGGCGGGCGGATCGGGAGTAATGACGAGCTCGGAGTGCTTGCGTTTCGGTTCGAACAAATGAAGGCGACCCTTCGGGGCAAGATCATCGAAATCAATGAAGCGAGAAGGATGCTCTCGATCCGCAACCAGGAGGTGGAGAAGGCATTGCGCCAGCTTCGCAGGGCACAGGCGGAGCTCGTCCGGAATGAACGCCTTGCGGTGGCGGGGCGGATGACAGCGCAGCTCTCTCATGAGATCAACAATCCGATCCACAATATCCAGAGCCTCCTCGAGTCATCCCTGCGCAAACTTGAGGGAGAATCGGAAATCCATCAGCTCGTCTCGGTGGCTCAGGAAGAAGTGGGCCGTATGGCGAAGCTCACCAGGCAGATGCTCGATTTCTCCCGCGGCAACGATCACGAAGTCAACCCCGAGCCGTTCCAGGTCTCGCGGATGCTGAACGATCTCATGATGGCGTACAAGGACCAGCTCGATCAGCGCGGTATCGGCTTTGCCGTGACAATTGCCAATAATCTGCCGGAGGTGATCGGCTCGGCCGACCGGATCAAACAGGTGGTCATAAACCTGATCCTGAATGCCGCCGACGCGATCACACCGCCCGGGAGTATTACGCTGAATGCCAGGCGCGGAAAGACGGGGATTGAGATCAGGGTTTCGGACACGGGATCCGGAATCCCGGAGGAATATCTCGGAAGAATCTTTGATGCCTTCTTTACCACAAAGAAGGAGGTGAGCGGGGTCGGACTGGGTCTGTTCGTGAGCTACGGGATTATCCGGCAGCACGGAGGGACGATAGGGGTTGAAACGGCGAAAGGAAAGGGTACAACATTCACGGTGATTCTTCCCGTGGGCCAACGACAACAGGAGACGGAAGGACGAATCCAATGACAACCGCGATGTCAGGTCATATTCTCGTCGTCGATGATGACAAAGCGTTCAGGGTTGCGACAAGAACGCTGCTCCGTGACGCCGGGCTCGAAGTCAGCCTTGCGAACAGCGGGGCTGAAGGGCTGGTGCTGCTGGAGAAGGCATCGTTCGACCTCGTCCTCTCCGATATTGTGATGACCGATCTCGGAGGAATCGATTTCCTGAGGGAAGCGAAACGCCGTCAACCCGAACTCCCGGTGATCATGGTGACAGGGTTCGGATCGGTCGAGACAGCCGTGGAGGCAATGCGGCTCGGCGCGGCCGACTATCTTACGAAGCCGTGTAACAACAAGGAGCTCCTGATCAAGATCGATCATGCTCTCGATGGCCGCAGGAAGGACCGCGAGATCGTTCAGCTGAAAGAGGAACTGCAGGGTGTGTACAGTTTTGGAAACATCGTGTCGCGAAGTGAGATTATGAAAGATGTGATCGATCAGATCAAACAGGTGGCGGAGACCGATGTGTCGATCCTGGTACGCGGGGAGAGCGGTACCGGCAAGGAACTGGTCGCCCGGGCGCTTCATTTCAACAGCGGCAGGAGAGACGCACCGTTCATTCCCGTGAACTGCTCCGCCCTGCCGGAGAATCTCCTTGAAAGCGAACTCTTCGGGTATGAGAAGGGGGCGTTCACCGGTGCACAGAAGCAACGGATCGGAAAATTCGAAGAGGCGTACCGCGGAACGATATTTCTTGATGAAATCGGTGACATACCTCAATCGGTCCAGGTGAAACTGCTCAGAGTTCTTCAGGAAAAATCTTTCTCGCGGATCGGCGGCAATGAAGCGGTCAGCGTCGATGCCCGCGTGGTTGCCGCCACGAACAGGAACCTGGAACTGATGATGCGCGAGAATGACTTTCGGGAGGATCTCTACTACCGTCTGAATGTCTTTCCCATTACCCTCCCGTCCCTGCGTCAAAGGATCGAGGACCTTCCGTTGATTGCCGAACATTTCCTTGAGCGCTACAAGGAACTGGGGGGGAATGTCCGGAAGAGCCTCTCTCCGGAGGTGTTGAGTGACATGATGATGTATTCATGGCCCGGCAACATCCGGGAACTACAGAACCTGATCAAGCGGGCTATCATCAAGACCCGGGGGGAGGTCATCGAACGAATCGAGCTCAGCGCCGAACAGATGGAAGAACAATCGTCCGGACCGGGTCTCTCCGCGGACGAAACGGTCCCCCCGTTTCGTGAATACCTTTCCGGAATCGTCAACAATGCCGAGGAGAAGTATATCCGTCTGTTGCTCGACACGCATAAGGGGAACGTCAATCAGGTGGCGAAATTGATGGAAGTTGACCGGAAAACGGTCTACAGAAAAATGGCCGACCTGAAGATCGATCCGGACGCCTACCGTTCCTGACCATTTCCTGTCCCACTGGATCAACACGCCCCGCGGGAAGTGTGGCGCCGCCGCCCCACGGACCCCCTTTTCGCACCATCCCGGCTCTCTTTTCGTGGCACGCCTCTTGCAAAACACCGGGGGTATCCCTATTCCAAGCCCGGACTGCCACCGTGAACCAACCAGTGTTTTACGAAGAATGTCTGCCAAGACTGGACGACCTTTCCGCTTTCGCGATGTATCTCTGCCGGGATCCGAACGACTCAGGAGACCTTGTCCAGGAGACAATGCTGAAAGCCTTCACGAATATTGCTTCGTACAAGAAGGGGACCAACGCGAGGGCGTGGCTTTTTCAGATCTGCCGGAACACATTCATCAATTCCACACGACGGAAGAAATATGAGCTGACGAAGGACGAGCCAACGGAGAATGACCGGGCACAGGATGACCGTCAGACAGGTTCCAGGAACTACCGACTCCGGGACGAATCGTTCAGTGATGAAGTAATCGACGCCCTCAATGCCATTCCGAAAGACTGCCAGACGGCACTGCTCCTCTGCGATGTCGAAGGATATTCCTATGATGAGATCGCGAGGCTGACGCAGACCCGCCCGGGAACGGTACGTTCGAGGATTTTCCGGGGGCGAAAGGCGATGGCGCGGATCCTTCAATCATATGCCGTGGAACGGGGTGTCGATGTTTCCACCGACGTAGTTTGATTCAATGATCGTGCTTTCCTATATTGGCGAAGGTTCTGTGTGTACATTCTTCAACCATCTTATCAGGAAGGCCTCATATGTCTAGTCTGAAGCCGGCTGTTGTTGCTCTGGCGATACTCATGGTTGCAGGCGACGCGTTTGCTCTGCCAAAATTTTCAGCGAGAACCGGCTGGAAGTGTCAGTCATGTCACGTGAATCCCTCTGGCGGCGGGATGCGCCATGCAGGCGGGGTGCGGTACGGGAGAGAAGAGCTGCCGGTGACCACGTGGAGTGAGGATTTCAGCCTCGAGGATTTCACGAACGATATCACCGATTTCGTCAGTGTCGGCACTGACGTGAGAACGCTTTTCTTTTACCAGCAGGAACAGCCGGACGACCGGAACGCGTTCTTTCAGATGCAGGGAGATATCTATATCAATCTCAAGATCGCGCGAAAGGTCAACGTCTATTTCGACAAAGGCATCTATTCCGGATTCGAGCTGTTCGGTCAGGTCAACATTCTGCCGTCGAATGGATTCGTCAAAGCGGGAAAATTTGTTCCGAATTTCGGAACCAAGGTCGATGAGCACCGGTCCTACATCCGGGAATTCACCGGTCTCAGTCTCGAGACCGGATCTCCCTACTTTACCGGAGCGGAGGTTGGTGTTTCACCCGGAGGGTTTACGGTGACCGGAGGTGCCTACAACGCATCGGAGGGACGCGGCGCCGGGATAGACAGCCGGAAGGCTGTGCTCGGAAGGGTCGAAGGTATCTTCGGAGTGACGGACGATCTGAACCTTGGTCTCGGTGCAAATATCCTGTACAAAGCGATGCAGGGTGGAAAGACAAACTTTATCGGCGGTTTCGGATCGGTCAGCATCGGTAATTTCACCGTACTGGGGGAAGCAGACCTGTTGAAAACCGATGTGCCCGGGACAAAGACCGATGCTCTGGTGGTCTTTGCCGAAGCGGACTATATGGTGATACAGGGCGTCGATCTGAAGTTCATCTATGATTTCTATGATCCGGATCTCGACGTGAAGAGCGGGACTCTGTCGCGGTACAGTATGGGGTTCGAGTTCTTCCCGATCCCCGGTGTTGAAGTCAGACCGCTCTATCGCATTCTGAAGGAAGAGCCGTCTGATTCGGACAACAACGAGTTCCATCTGCTGCTTCATTTCTACCTCTAATGGAGCGCAGCAAAACGAACGAAGAACGAGGTAACTGAAAATCACGAAGGAGAGATGCAGTGAGACGAATCATGGTTGCGGTTTCATTTCTTGTTGTTCCAGGATTGCTCTTCCTGTTGAACGGAAGCAGTCGGGCAGGTGACAAAAACACCGTTTCCTTCAAGGCGGATGTATTTCCGGTGATCGAAAAGTACTGTCTTCCATGCCATGCAGAGGAGAATTTCAACCCCAGTGAGTTGTCCATGGATAATTATGATCTGATCATGGAAGGTGGACAGCGCGGCTCCCCCATCGTCAAGGGAGATGCCAAGAAGAGCCTGCTCATCATGAAGCTCGGACCGGAACCACCGGAAGGTGACCGGATGCCGCTGAACTCAAAGAAGAAAATCAAAGAGGGAAAAGCGGTGTGGATGGATGAGGCGGAGGTAGAAATCCTTTCGGCCTGGATCGATCAGGGAGCGAAAAAGAATTAGGATCATTCCCGGTATGAGTTGAATCGGCCCCGGAAACACCGGGGCCTTTTTTGTGCTCCCTAAGCCCTGATTGCTTCTCGGTGGGATTCTCAGCATATTGTGAATGAATAACTGCTCCCACCCTCATGTCCGACTATAACCAACTCCCCGGTATCACCAAGTCCCTGTTCTCCAGGGAAATGATCGCGAAACTGGGGATTTTGACTCTCCTTTGTATTATTCTTGCCGCCCTTTTTCCCACCGGCACTGCTCTCGAGCTGGATTACAAAGTTGGCGGAATCTGGGCCCGGAAAGATCTCATCGCACCGTTTTCATTTCCCGTATACCGGGATCAGCTTGAATATGAGCGGGATGTAGCGCGCGTCCGCCAGGAGATCTATCCGGTATTCGTCAGGTCGTCGACCGAAGTGGCTGACCGAGGTGCCAGGTTTCGGGCATTGTTCAATCTGATCGCCAGCGTGCATTCAAGGACGGTCCGCGGCACCGGAGACTCTCTCGAGATCGAATCCCTGAAAGCATCATCGGAGATTCCCTTTTCCCCGGACGACTGGGAGCTTCTCATGACACTGGGGAATCAGGACCGGCTCGGCGCATTGAAGGAGCGGGTTCTCTGGATCGGTACAAAATGCTGGGATGTCGGCATTCTTGACCGGCCGAAAAACTCGATCAAACGACGGGAGATTGCCGTTCGATCCGGGACCGCCGAGTCGATCATCAGAACGGAGGCGCTGTATGACGCCGATGAACTGATGAACGTCCTCGACACCGATCTGGGCGAGCTGTACGGCAGGCAACCGTCGATGCTTTCTCTGGCAAACCGGATCGGGGTGATCCTCATCCGACCGAATCTGCTGTATGACCAGGAGGCAACGACGCAGTCGGAAGCGCATGCCATCGAGGCGATCCCCCGCACAACCGGGTTCGTCCAGGAAAGCGAACGGATCGTGAGCAAGCATGAGAGGATCACCGAGGAGATTCGTTTGAAACTCGAGTCCCTCCAGCGGGCCCGGGCTGACCGGAGGGGAGACGAGAACATAACGGCCCAGTACACCGGAATGTTCATTCACGTTCTGGTTGTCGTGATTCTCTTCGGGATCTACCTTGCGCTGTTCCGCAAAGCGATCTTCCGCAGCAACCGGAAGCTGCTCCTGATCAGCATCCTCCTTCTACTTCAGGGGGTTTTCGCCTACGTGAGCCGGGAAATTGAAACCGATCTTCCGGTGGAATTTCTCATCGCGGTGCCGGTGACATCGATGCTGCTCGCCATTCTGTTCGATTCCCGTGTCGCCTTCTACGGAACGGTCATCGTCGCGTTCCTTGTCGCAGGGATCAGAGGGAACGACTATTCCCTGGCCCTTGCGTCTCTCGTGGCCGGGGCACTGTCTGTCTACACCGTACGTGATATCCGCAACCGCACACAGATCTTCCGGTCCATGGGGTTTATCCTGATCGGGTATGCGGCAACGATCGGAGCTCTTGCGCTCGAACGGTTCACCGATCCGGGCCGGATTGCGGTGCAGCTTTCGTTTGGCCTCATCAACGCCGTGATATCTCCGGTGCTGACGTATGGCCTGCTTTTTTCCTTTGAACGCCTGTTCAAAGTGACAACCGATCTGACGCTGATCGAGCTGGGAGACGCCAAACATCCGCTCCTGGTTCTCCTGTCCGAGAAAGCTCCCGGGACGTATCATCACAGCATGATGATCGCCGGGATGGCTGAGAAGGCCGCGCTGGCGATCGGAGCAAATGATGTTCTCGCCCGGACCGGTGCATACTTTCATGACATCGGGAAACTGGTAAAGCCAACCTATTTTGTGGAGAACCAGCGCGGCTCACGATCCCGTCACGCCAGGCTCTCCCCGAAACGGAGCGCGGAGGTGATCAGGAATCATGTCGCGAACGGAGTCAAACTGGCGCGCGAATACGGACTCCCGGAGGAGATCATCGATTGTATCCCGATGCACCACGGAACGACACTCACGGAGTTTTTCTACCGGAAAGCGCTCTCGGACGCGGAGGAGGCAGGTGACGGAGAAACTGCTGCCGACGTGAACATCGAAGACTTTCGGTATCCCGGGCCGAAACCTCAGACAAAGGAAACCGGCATTCTGATGCTGGCCGATGCGATCGAAGCCCGGGTTCGCTCGCTTGATGACCAGTCCGCCCAGAACCTGAAGGAGACAATCGACGCCGCCGTCAGGAAACGGTTCGAAGAGGGAGAACTGGATGAGTGCCCGCTGACAATCAAGGATCTGACGCTGATCCGCGAGGCGTTTCACCGGGTCCTCGTCGGAGCGTACCACGCGAGGATCAAATATCCGGATGCACAGAAAGTCCGAAAGCCGAGACGCACCAGGAAAAAGAAATCGACCGATACCTCATGACCAGCCGGATGGACGAGTATCTTCACTATCTGATCCTTGAAAAGAATGCGGCAAGAAACACTGTCGATTCGTACCGGATCGACCTGCGCCGTTACCTTGAGTTCCTGAAGCAGGAAAACATCACATCGCTCGAGAGAGTGAAGGAAAAGGATGTGCGGGCCTTTCTCGCACTGCTCCATGATATCGGCCTTTCTCCGAGGTCGGTGACAAGGGCGACATCAGCGATCAAGGGATTTCACAGGTTCCTTCACGGGGACGGCATTGTTGAAACAGACCCCACATCTCTGCTGGAGGCACCTCGGCTGTCCCGGAAACTGCCGGAGGTACTCACGCATGCCGAGGTGGAGAGGATACTGAAGCAGGCCGCCGCCCGGCCGGGCGACACCCGCGACCTCTGGATCAGGGACAGGGCGATTCTGGAGGTGCTCTACGCGACCGGGATGAGGGTCTCGGAACTCGTCGCACTGAAGCGGACACAGATTCACCATTCGGAAGAAATCGTCAGGGTCTTTGGAAAGGGGTCCAGGGAACGACTCATCCCGATCGGGCGGCCGGCCCTTCAGTGGGTCACACGCTATGATCAGACAGTACGGCCCCGCCTTGCAAGGAGCGGCAAAGGAGGCGACGCTCTGATTCTGAACGCCCGCGGAGGCGCGATGAGCAGAATGTCGATCTGGAATACGGTTCGGAAATATGCAGCAGCGGCAGGAATCCGCAAAGAGGTTCACCCGCACACGTTCAGACACTCGTTCGCAACGCATCTTCTAGAAGGAGGGGCGGACCTCCGTGCGGTGCAGGAAATGCTCGGTCATTCCAATATTGCAACTACACAGATCTACACGCATATTGACAGAGAGTATCTGAAGGAAGTTCACAGGACCTTTCACCCGCGCGGATAGGACCACGCGGCATCGCAGGACAGGAGACCAGATGACCCGGAAAACCCACACGGGGCTTACCCTACAGGATCTGAGAAACGATGTCATCGGCATCGACACCATGGTCCCGCTTCTTGACGGAAGCGAGCGGTCCTATGTGTTCCTCGACAATGGGGCGAGCACGCCGACCTTCGGCAAAGTGATGGATTGTATCCGTTCTTTCCTCCCATGGTATTCAGGCGTGCACCGCGGGACAGGTTTCAAGTCGGTTGTTGCAACAGAGATATTCGACAGGACCCATGAAGTCGTGGCCCGGTTTGTCGGTGCCGACGTCAAACGGAACATGGTTGTCTTCACGAAGAATACCACGGAATGTGTCAATAAGCTGTCGAACCGGTGGGGGTTTGGTCCGGCAGACGTTGTCATTACGACAGGCATGGAGCATCATTCGAACGACCTTCCCTGGCGGAAGAACGCGAAGGTCGTCCATGTCGGCATCATGCCGGACGGTTCTCTCGATCTCGAGGGTTTGCAGGATGCGATCCGCCGTCACAAAGGAAACCTGAGGGTGGTTGCCGTGTCCGGTGCATCGAATATCACTGGGATCTGCCAGCCGATTCACAGGATCGCGGAGTGGGCACACGAGGCAGACGCGGCGATCTTTGTCGATGCCGCACAGCTCGCGCCGCACAGGAGAATCGACATGCGTCCCGATGATGATCCGGGTCATATCGATTTCCTGGCACTCTCGGCGCACAAGATGTACGCACCGTTCGGCATCGGTGTTCTGGTCGGGCCGATCGATTTCTTCGAACAGGGTGAGCCGGACATGGTCGGTGGCGGGGTCGTTGATGTCGTCACGCTGGACGAGGTGATCTGGAAACATGCGCCGCATAAGGACGAAGCGGGTAGTCCGAATGTGGTCGGGGCTGTTGCACTGGCTGAGTCAATCGCCATCCTGGAGTCTGTTGGCATGGAGACGATCCGGGAACACGAACGGGCATTGCTCGAATATGCCTGCACACGACTGAGGAAGATCGAAGGAGTGACCCTCTACGGACCGACCAGTGACTTTGCCGGGCGCGTCGGTGTGATTCCGTTCACGGTGGACGGCATGCACCACGCTCTCGTGGCGGCGATCCTTTCCGCCGAGGGAGGAATCGGAGTCCGTAACGGTTTTTTCTGCGCCCAGCCGTACGTGAAGAAGCTTCTCGGGATATCGAAGGAGCAGGAACTGGATGCAGGGTGCGGCGTGGGGGACGGCGACAGAAGCGGAACGCCCGGAATGGTCCGGGCGAGTCTCGGATGCTACAGCAATGAGGCGGACCTCGATGCGTTCATCGCCATGGTTGATCGGATTGTGCGTGGCGACTACAAAGGCACCTACCGTCAGGACCCGGTCAGCGGTTCGTTCCTGCCGGAAGGGTTCGAGCCCGATCTGTCGAAGTATTTTCCGTTCTTTGATTCGGTCGTGCCGGCAAAGAACCGTACCTATTCCGAAGCCTCGTGAAAGGATCAGCAGGGGAAGCTGACCCGATGGGACTTCACAATGTAACGGTGGCGGGTGCAACCGGCCTTGTCGGAAGAAAAATCTGCCAGGTTCTTGAGGAACGAAAGTTTCCGGTCGGAGAAATCAGTTTCCTTGCATCCGAGCGCTCCGTCGGAACAAAGGTGAGCTTCGGGGGGAAGGTCCACCCGGTCCAGGTTCTCACAGCGGATGCTTTCCGGGGGGCCGGGATCGTTTTCTTTGCGGCCGGTTCATCCGTGACGACGGAGATGGTTCCGCACGCCGTTCGGGCCGGAGGGGTTGTGATCGACAACAGTAGTGCCTACCGGATGAAGGAAGATGTCCCGCTGGTGGTTCCCGAGGTGAACCGCCACATGATCTTCCACCACAAAGGAATCATCGCGAACCCGAACTGTTCCACGATCCAGATGGTCGTTCCCCTCAAACCGCTGCACGATCACTACTCCATCAGCCGAATTGTTGTTACCACATTCCAGTCCGTGACAGGGGCCGGGTATGCCGGGATGCGTCAGCTGGAACAGGAGTCCGCCCGTGAGAACCCGGCTGTTGCGAAATTTCCGCACCCGATTGCTTTGAATATCCTTCCTCATGTCGATCTGTTCGCAGACGACGGCTACACACGGGAGGAGCATAAGATGGTCAGAGAAACAAAGAAGATCATGGAGGACGACAGCATCAGGGTTCAGGCGACGTGCACAAGAGTACCAGTCCTCGGAGGACACAGCGAGTCCGTGAATATTGCGTTCGAGAAGGAGTTTGATCTGGATGATGTGCGGGGGATTCTGCGGGATGCCCCCGGCGTGGTTGTGCAGGATGATCCGGCCGCCAGTCTGTATCCGATGCCGTTGTCAGCAAGGGAAAAGGACGCGGTCTTCGTCGGCCGTATCAGGCGGGATGAAACAATCGCGAACGGTCTGAGTCTCTGGATCGTATCAGACAATCTCCGGAAGGGGGCCGCGACCAATGCGATCCAGATCGCGGAGGAACTCATCAAAGGGAGATAACGCGGCAAGCGGGTTCCAGCTTGCTTGTCCCGGACGTTTTCTCTAAGTTAGGCCGACCCGGTTCTTCACCGGGGTCGGCTTTTCTTTTTTCCCTGTTCAACGCGGCCAGCAGTCGACCATGACAACATCATTTCGTGATCGAATACGTGAGCGCCCGATTCTCTGTGACGGAGCGATGGGGACCCTCCTCGATCTTTACGAGTATGAAGAGATACCTCACGAAATTCAGAACCTCAGAAATCCCGATATCGTCGAGCGGATCCACCGTGAGTATATCGAAGCCGGGGCCGAGATCATCGAAACGAACACCTTTTCTGCCAACAGGCTCCGGTTATCACAATATCATCTGGAAGACAAGCTGCGGGAGATCAATCTGGCGGCAGTCGGGATCGCCCGCCGTGCCGCCGGTACCCGGGCGTATGTTGCCGGGGCGATCGGGCCGATCGGACGTCTCCTCGAGCCGGTTGGAAAGATCGGTCGCGCTGAGGCGAAGAATGTTTTCCGGGAGCAGATCGCTTTGCTGGTGGAAGCCGGTGTTGATCTGCTGATCCTGGAGACCTTCGTCAGCGTGGTTGAACTGGGTGAGGCGATTCGCGCCGCAAAAGAGCTGACAGATCTTCCTATCATCGCCCAGAAAGCATTCGCCGAAGACGGAGCGATTCTCTCAGGCTCCTTCCCGATCGAGGTGGTCAACCACCTTATCAGCCACGGAGTCGATGTGGTCGGCGCGAACTGTACTGTCGGCCCGCAGCGGATGTTCGGGATCATCCGATCCATGCATAAGGACGGGGTTATTCTGTCCGCCCAGCCCGCCGCGGGAATACCGACTCTGCTGGACGGTCGCTCGATCTATCATACCACGCCCGATTACCTCGGCTCGTATGCAAGGGAACTTGTCGAAGCAGGGGTCACGCTGGTGGGAGCCTGTTGCGGTTCCACGCCGGCCCATATCGCAGCGATGGCAGAGGCGATCAGTGATGCGCAGGTCGGAAAACCGCGGGCCCGCCGCAAACCGGCTTCAGTGACCATCGGCGAAAGAAAGCGGAAAACAGACGGTGCCGCGGAGCGGTCCCGGTTCTCCCGCAACATCGGCACCAGGTTCATGACCACCGTCGAACTGGATGTCCCGCGCGGAATCGACATCGATCCCGTGATCGAAGGCGCGCGGCATGCCCGCCGGCTCGGCATTGATGCCGTGAATATCACGGATGGCGCAAGGGCACGGCTCAGGATGAGTTCGATCGCCCTCTCGTCCATTGTGCAGCGTGAGACAGGCATCGAAACGATCACGCACCTTGCGGCAAGAGACCGGAATATGATCGGACTCCAGGCGGAGATGCTGGGAGCATACGCGAGCGGTTTGCGGAATCTGCTGATGATCTCCGGTGACCCGGCCGGGATCGGAGACTATCCTCATGCCACCTCTGTGTTCGATGTCGATGCCTCAGGACTGATCAGGGCGGCTTCCTCGATGAACAAAGGCCAGGATCTGATGGGAAATGCGATCGGTTCGCCGACCAGTTTCTTCCTCTGCTGCGCCGTCAACCCGGTCGCCGACGATATGGAGAGAGAACTCGGGAAGCTCGAAAAGAAGGTGGAGGCAGGTGTCGACGTGCTCTTTACCCAGCCGGTGTACGAGATCGGAACCCTGGAACGGCTCGTCCGTTTACTCGAACGTTTTCGAAAGCCGGTGATGCTCGGGATACTTCCCCTTCGGGGGAGGAAGCACGCTGAGTTTCTTCACAACGAAGTGCCCGGGATGCGCATTCCGGAATCGATCCGGGAGCAGCTTCGCCATGCGGGAGAGGACGGGCCGAAAATCGGGACCGCTATCGCCAGGAACTTCCTGAAGGAAGCGAAGCCGCTGGTTGCCGGTGCCTATATGATGCCGCCGTTCAAGAAGTATGATGTCGTTGAGGAGTTGATGGAAGCGATCGGATAAGGAACGAGCAGAAATCAACCCAGGATCAGATACCCAACCACCAGCCAGATGATCCCCTTCAGCAGGAAGAGCAGGAATCCGATCATTCCGATCTTTTTCCATCGCTCCTTCCAGCCGTTCGCGGTGCTCTCCTCGATATGTTGTTGTCCCCGTGTCACCGCCGATCCCATATGCTCTGAACAAATCCATTCGCAAAGCGTATACGCTTTTTGAGCCGGAACTGAGCCGGGCGTACCTTCGCGGTGAACAGCGGGATGCCGTTTCCCAGGACAACCGGGATTGTGGTGAGAACGATCGTATCCACAAGGCCCGCGTTCATCATCACTGTATTGATTTCACCCCCTCCCACGAGCCAGATATGCTTCCCCTTCTCTGAGCGCAGCTTCCGTAGTGTCGGAAGAATGTTCACCGACAGAAATCGAACGCCTTCGGCGGGTCTTCGCGTTGAAGAACGGGTCAGGACATAATGCCGGCTCGCTTCTCCCGGGAGCCCGGTTCCAAACGACCGCATCTGCCTGTATATTGTGTGGCCCATAA
>JAOUDE010000264.1 GCA_029859455.1 Ignavibacteria bacterium
ATCGGCGAAAACAAACGGGGATCATCAGGCGCCGGTCCACCCGCCGGATCGAGGTGATACAGAAGGTGCCACTGATCGAGAAACAGTTTCCTGGAAATTCTCGTGGTGACCTGTGAGCCGAGATGACGGATGAACCCGAAGGAGGTTCCTTTTTGCTTCCGTCGGTTCTGATCATTGCCGGTGGCCTTCTTCCCGGTCAGGGAAGCGTCCTGTCTCGTCAGGTCACTGAGTTCGCGGGAGAGAAGGGAAACGGATTTCCAAAGCACCTGACCGCGGATCCTTCCGGGTGATGAGTCGCTGGCGGATCCATGAGAAGCGCGCAGCGTAACCGTACCGCCCGAGGGAAGGATCGCTTGGACGGACGAGGTCACAACCTCCGAACCGCCCATCATCGCATCAAACCCCGTCGCCAGTCCCGTGCTGCTCTCCGGATGATACCAGAGACCGTTGCGACTGGAGGCTGCCAGGGATGCCCGGGGTTCGGCCGGGCCGAGCTGAATGATGACGTCTGCTTCCGGGCGATCGGTCGATCCACCGGTGAAGGTATCAAGTGAAACCGTCGGAATACCGGCGATCAGATCGGTTGCGTCCTTCCTTCTGAGCGGGTCATTGGAGGAGGAGATCCGTTTGCTGTCCAGGGCCAGGTACCAGTTCGCGACCATACCGACTGATGGTTCCTTCCGTTCTGCCTGCGGCAGAAACAACACAAAGACCGGGGTGACTCCCTCGGTGCTCAGGATTCTCTGAAGGGACGAGTACTCCCAGGCTGGCAGGGAGGGTGAGGCAAGCGCGATCCCCACGCGGACTGTTTTCCGGAGCCGGTGGTCGGAAGAGTCGTCGTTGTTTCGGCTGGTTTCTTTCATCAGTGGCTCACCGCCGCGCTAAGGACTGAGGAGGAAGGAATCGGACTCACCGCGTGTCATGTGCCAGCGTCGTACTTCCTCGATAACAGCGCGCTGATCGGATTTGTGAAGATTCCCCAGCATCATGGTCTGTCCCACCGCCTCGCGTGTGAACAAACACTGCCTCAAAACGGCGGCGAACCGCGGATCGCTCATGATGCATCGAACAGCTGCCGCTCCCATGGACGCCAACTGCCTCACCGATGACTGGATCAGCTTGATGATCGTCGGGGTGTCGGCGGGATCGGCGATGAGATCCAGAATCAGGCCGACCGGGGTGTCCTTTTTGTACGGCGAGAGGCCAACCACGGCATAACCGGTCATGACGCCGTCGCGCCATGCGGCGATAATGCGTTCTCTTGGGAACGGTCGGTCCACGTACCTCCAGTTCAGGTGGGCGGAGGTCCGGAGTGAACAGATTCCAAGTACTGGCCGCAGGGCTTCCGCGAGTCGATCAACCGCTTCGTCGAATCTGTCCGGCATGGTAAGGGTTACGCGGCCTCCGGCGGTTCTGAACTGGAGGAGAACATCGAATGCTGATAGTCCGGCCCGACGGACCAGATCTCCCAGGCCGGCGAGGACAGGGGAGGGGAGGAACCGCATCAGTTCGTTGCGGATGCTGATCCTCCTGAGGTAACTATCTGCCACCATCTCGGTATACCCGCGCCGGGTCTGCATCATTCGGTTCAGAGGAGTCATCCCATAGAGGCAGAAGAAGGTATCTGATTGTTCCTCGATTGCCCGGGCAATCAGAAAGGTGATGGCGACGCCGAGGCCTCGCTTGCGGGCGGCGGGATCGACATAGAGGTCGTGAACGAAATATCCCGGGGAGATCGTACCGTTGATCACGAACCGGACCGGCATCCGGCCGTGATACGCGAGGATCGTACCCTTTTCTTCGGCGACATAATAGGTGGTTTCGTCCTGTCCCCCGAACGGGTTGCGGAAGGCGAGCCACTCGAGGAGTCGGGTCCGTTTTTCCGCCCCACCCTCATCGATATCGTCCCGCGTTTCGTGGAGCCGCAGAATCTGTGCAAGGTCGCCCCGGACCAGGGGCCGTACGACGATGTTCTTCAGAGCCTCTGTGCTGTTGTCCGAAGGCTTCACTGACTCCGAACGTACTGTGCAATGGAACTGACAGTTTCAAAGTTCTCCGGGACCATATCCGTCCGGGCCACTGAGATCCCGAATTCACCTTCAAGAAAAGCGATGAGCTCGACCATGGCGGCCGAGTCAAGGACACCCTGTTCCAGGAGGGATGCGTCAAACTCGAGAACGGACTCATCCTTCTTGAACATGATTTCATTCACTATATATCTTCTGATGGTTGTTTCAACATCATCTGCTTTCATACTGATTCCTCTTGATAGAACAAAACATGTGTGTTGCCGGACAGAGGTCCCGGTTCACGTCAGAGCCTCAGGTGGCGTGCAATGAGGTTCCGCTGCATCTCGGATGTTCCCGAATACAACGTGCTGCCCACAGCGTCCCGCAGATCGCGTTCGACTTCGTACTCCGTTGTGAAACCGTATCCTCCGTGAATCTGCGTGGCGTCCATGCAGGACTTAATCCAGTTCTCGCTCAAATAAAGCTTCAGGATTGCCGCATCCAGCACCGAGGGAGAACCCTTGTCCATCATCCATGCGACTTTGTACAGGAGATTCCTGGCGGTTTCCAGTCGCACCTTCATGTCGACGATCCGGTTTGCGACCGCCTGAAACTTGCTGATCGGCTGGCCGAACTGTCTGCGGGTCTTCGCGTACGTGATGCAGGTCTCGATCTGCCGCTCCATCCCGCCGACGTAATTGGCAAGGATGAAACTCCGCTCCCACGCCATCGAGTCCTCAAAAATTCCCGCGCCGTTTCCTTCTTTCCCGAGCCGCTGTCCCTCGTCAATCCGGCAGTCCTCCATGACCACCTCGGACCAGGGCGACGTGCGGAGCCCCATCTTCCCGATATTTTTTCCCACCTGCAGTCCTTCCGTGTTCCGATCAATCAGGAATGCACTGATCCCCATAAAACCTTTTGACCGGTTGGTGTTGGCGAAAACAACGAACATGTCCGCCACCGGAGCATTCGAAACGAACGTTTTGGCGCCATTGAGGATGTAGGAATTTCCCTCTTTTCTGGCTGTCGTGGTCAGACTGAACGCATCTGACCCGGAACCCGGTTCACTCATCCCGTGCGCCCCGATCAAATCTCCCTTACACATGGGGGTAAGATACTTCTTCTTCTGCTCATCAGTGCCGAACATATGGATCGGCATCTGAACGCTCCACATCTGTGCATTCAGAGCAAAAAGCAGGCCATTGTCCTTGCATCCATACCCCAGGGCCTCCATGGCAAGGACGGTTGTGAGGATATCGGAATCCCCTCCGCCGTATGCCTGGGGAAACGGCATTCCCTGAATCCCGAATGTGGCACATTTCTTCCAGAGGTCTTCCGGAAAGACCCCGTCACGGTCTCTCGCAATGAGATCGTCCTGCAGTTCCTTCTTTGCAAAATCAAGCGTCGCATCTCTCAGCGTTCGCTGCTCGTCGGACAGTGAAAAATCCATCAAACCTCCTGTGTGCCTGAAAACCGCGTTTACGTACTCAGCATATATCCGTCTGATTCTCCCCTCGTCAGCGTCCATTGCGTCGTATCAGTCAGAATCTCAGCGGGAATCGGTGAACGATCAAGGTTCCCGAACATGACGACACGCCGTGAGTTCCGTGTGCTCAGAAACAGATTGCGTCGGAACACGGCTGAGAAACGGGGGTCGCTCATGACCGCTCTTGCAGAGCCGAGTCCGAGAGAATGGAAGTGCCGCAGGGAGGCGTTGCAGAGGGCAGCAATGGTCGCCGTGTCACCGGGGTCCGCGAGCAGGTCGACGATGATTCCAACCTTGTCCTCGCGTTTCTCGGGAGATGTGGTCAGGACGGCGAATCCCGCAAGAGAGCGATCCTTTTCTGCGGTCACAATTGTTTCGCGCGCGAGGGGACGGTCGACATATTTCCAGTTCAGGACAGCCGCGGATTTGGAGGAACAGATCACGAGCTTTTGGCGAACCTGTTCCCACAGGCGGTCGAAACGTTCATCGCATCGCGGCGCGACGGAGGTTGTGATCCCCCTGCCCGTCATTCCCCCCAGAAAAAACGCTGCGGTCCGGGAAGCGATCGCTGCCGGGGGATTCAGAATCGACCGCACCGAGGAGTTCCTGACAAAGTCATTTGCGTTCAGCGGGCGCACGAGGCCCGCGGC
>JAOUDE010000265.1 GCA_029859455.1 Ignavibacteria bacterium
AGCAGCAACAGGATATCGCGTTCCGCCTCGGCCAGACATATTTTGAAGACCTGAAGAACTATCAGGCTGCCGCAGAGCAGTTTACGAGAGTCATCAGCAGCGGCCTCACAGGCGGCAGATTCGAGGATGCCCTTCTCTACCGCGCCCGGTCGTACGAATATCTGAGCTGGCGGGAGCAGGCGTTCCGGTCGAGGGCCGTCGAATCGTATACGACGTTTCTCAAGTCGTATCACACCGATCCGCGGGCCGATGAAGCAGCCCTCTCCCTCTTTGAACTGCAGGCTGCTTCTCCATCAGCAGCCCGTGAGGCCCTTGCCTCAGTCACTTCCCTCTATCCTGCTACACGTCAAAAAGGAGTGATGCTCTTGAAAACAGGGGAACTGGAGGCCGAGAGCGATAGTGTGCGAATTGCCCTTCGCACCTTTGAGAGAGTTTTGAAAGACTATCCGTCCGGCGAGACCACTCCGGAGGCAAGGTACGGCAGGTTTGCCATGCTGTCGAAGCTGGGGTTGCGCGACTCTGCCATGGTGGAGGGACGACGTTATATCAGTCAGAACCCATCCGGTGCTCATGCATCTGAAGTTCTTTATCATCTTGGCATGGAGGCGCTGAAAGCTGGTGATGCCGCATCCGCATCCGGCTATTTTTCAACTCTGGTTACCCGGTTTGAATACAGCGGGGAAGCGATGAAGGGGAAGAAGGAACTCGCGCGCTCGTACATGCTGCAGGGTGAAACGGAACGGTCCGTTGCCCTCTACGAAAAACTGCTGGCGGCTGAGCGTGCAAATCCGTTTCAGAAGCAGATCGACGGAGATCTGCTTCTGGGAGCGGCCGATGCATACCGGCGGGCCGGCCGCTCAGGGGATGCGCAGCGAATGTTGTTCGAAACGATGGAGGGAGGGACAGGCCGCGGTGAGGCATATGCAGCCCTGGGGATGCTTGCGAAGGAGGAGGGCGATCCGGCCCTTGCAGCCTCATACTTCCGGATGTCGGCCTCCATGAATCCGGACGCAACGACGACCCGCGAGATCGCCGATCTGATGTTCGAAAGCGGCTCCTACGAAGATGCAATTGCCAGATACAAACAGCTCTCAGCATCGGATGCTTCTGAGTTGAATGTCCGGTACTTCCAGAGCCGGATGATCGTTTCTATGATTCGGGCAGGGCAGTTGAAGGGTGCCGAGAAGGAGATCGAGCTGTTCGGAAAGCGGTACAAGGATACCGATCTGGAAATGGGTTCGTTCGAGCTGGAGAAAGGAAACCATTACTTCCGGAACAGCCAGTATTCAAATGCCCGGGCCTCCTACGCCGTTGTCATGAAGAAATATGATGATACACCATCGGTTCCGGACGCGATGTACTGGACCGGCAAATCGATGGAGGCAGAGGGAAAGCAGGATGCTGCCGCGAAGCAATACACCGAACTCATCGAGGAGTATCCGAAAGCTCCGGTCGTGCTGCGGGCCCACCTGGGGCTCGGGAACATCGGCTACCACAAGGAGGAATGGGACAAGGCAGTCCGCCATTACCGGTTCGTTGTGGAGAGTCCGATGGCGGATGATGAACTCCTTCCATTCGCGATGAGCAACCTGATCGAGACGTATGAAGCGGCCGGCGTGTACGATGCCGCTCTCGATCTCGCGCGGAGATATCTTGACCGCTACCCGGCGAACGAAGACAGCTTCGACAAACAGATCAAAATCGGAATTCTCTACCAGCGCCTTGGTTATCACGATCAGTCGATTGTTCATCTGCAGGGCCTGCTCGATCACGCGGGAAGTGATCTCGAAGGTGAGATCCGTTATTATATTGCCGAAGGGAATTTCAACAAAGGCGATTTTCAACAGGCGATTCTGGACTTTCTCAAAGTGCCGTACCTGGTCTCGAAAAAGGGGAAGATTGACTGGACTGCGAACTCTCTCTATATGGCTGGTCAGTCGTATGAGCGTCTCGGCCGGTATGATCAGGCGGTCTCGATGTATAAGCAGATTATCGACCGGTCGGGAATCGACGAGACATTTAAAGCCGCCGCAAAAAAAGAGATCGACCGCGTCAATCTGGTCATCAAGGGGACCAAGTAGTGGAGATCGCTGAGAAGAGACAGATCCGGGAAGCGATCGTTTCACGGACGATCGGGGACCGGCCGCTGATCAGTTACCGGGAATTCAGGAACTCGCCCGTACCGGCGGGAGTCAAGGGGTACCTTGCAGCCGCTCAATTGCAGGCGATGAACAGGATGTCGGGGGCGACAGCCGCCGGGCCGGCTGAAACAACAAGTGGCGCATTGGTTCGGAAGGCACTTCTTGCGAGTCTGGTGGCTGATAAACAGTTCTCGCGGGAAGAATTCATCGGGGAAATCGGGAACGCTGTTGAGTTTCTTGCCGGTTATCTCGTGACACCCCAGAGGTCACTGCTGGACATGGTGTTCGTGAAGCAGTCGGAAGTTCCCGTGGCCGCGTTTCTGAGCGCCCTGTCGTTGGCGACGGAGTACCGGTACTTGCCGGTCCTCCTTGCGGAATGGATCCGGCGAAGGAATACGCCGCGGGTTGCCCTGGAGGAAGTTCGGCGGGTACTCCGTTCGATGGACCGGCGCGTGGTCGAGAAACATACAGAAGAGGAACTTGTCCTCCTCGCACGACCGCTGTTCGAATTTGCCTCATTCGGAGAAGAAGGCGGGACCCTCCGTGCGCCGGCTGCCGATCTCCGGCTGTTCTATGAGGAGAAGGGCCTCGGCCGTTTCTGGCAGGGAATCAGTGCCGCAGACGGAACCGGCAATCGGTTGATTGAGTTCGCCTTCCTGAAGAACCCCCAGCAGGTGGCACCTTCTTCTGTCGGCCCGGTTGCCGATTCTCCGGCAGTGGCCGAAGGAGATCAGAAGGTGGAGCATGGGCACCACAGCAGTGAGCAGGACCGGAATCATTCTGGCGGGAATGCACAAACGAGCCAACCCATCCGCTCTTCATCACCTTCGCTTCCGGACCTGAGCAGTATGATTTCCTCCGAAGAGAGGGACCTCTTCGTCAAACGCTTGTTCGAGCATGACGGCGCGTTCTATTCAGCGATTATCTCATCGCTCAACGGGATATCCACCTGGAAAGAAGCCGCGCTCTATCTCAGTCAGTTCTATCAGACGAATGACCTCGACCCGTTCGCAGATCATGTCGTCGAGTTCACCGATGCGATTCATCGTCGCTACGTACATGAAGGTGTTTCTTGAAATTCATCGACACCGCGGAAGTTCATATCAAGGCGGGAGACGGGGGTGTAGGGTGTGTCAGTTTCCGTCGGGAGAAATTTGTTCCGAAAGGGGGGCCGGACGGCGGGGACGGCGGGAAAGGGGGTGACATCCTCTTTCGCGCCTCACGTCATTTAAGTACCTTGCTCGATTTCAGGTATAAGCGGATCTATGAAGCAAGCCGGGGTGCGCATGGACTCGGTGCACGGAAAACGGGAAAAAGTGCTGACGATGTCACTATCGAGGTGCCGGTAGGAACTCTTATCAGGGATGCCGTATCGAATGAGGTGCTTGTCGATCTTGTTGAAGACGGACAGGAAGCTGTTCTCGCAGCGGGGGGCCGGGGCGGAAAAGGGAATGTCTGGTTTGCGACTGCAACGAACCAGGCGCCAAGGGAATTCGAGCAGGGGATTCCGGGGGAGGAGCGTGATCTGATCCTCGAGCTGAAACTGCTGGCGGATGTCGGCCTCGTTGGCCTGCCGAACGCGGGCAAATCGACGCTGATTGCAGCGGTTTCGGCGGCCCGTCCGAAGATTGCTGACTATCCGTTTACAACGCTGGTCCCGAATCTTGGCATTGTCAGAATCAACGACGGTGAGACGCTGGTGATGGCGGATATTCCCGGCCTGATCGAGGGGGCACACCTTGGAAAAGGGCTCGGTGATCAGTTCCTTCGCCATATCGAACGGACCAAAGTCCTCGCTTTTCTTGTTGACGGGATGTCTGAAGATCCTGTCGGCGACTACAACATTCTGGTTCACGAACTGAGAGAATTCAATGCATATCTCCTTGAAAAACCTGCCCTTGTTGTGGTTACCAAGTCGGACACGCTCGCGCCGGAACGGTTGAAAGAGGTGTCACAGCTCGCCTTCCCCGAACCGGCGGAGGTCGGGAAGACGGTCACC
>JAOUDE010000017.1 GCA_029859455.1 Ignavibacteria bacterium
ATTGCCGATATCTCCCCGTTTCCCGTCGCCGATGGAAAGGACACCGGACGGAATTCTCTGAAGAACCTGTTCCATCGATCTCAAGCCGCTCACACCGTGAGCCTCGAAAAACGCCAGGTTGATCTTGTAGGCGCAGGCGAGGTCCGCGGTTGCATCGATGATCGCCCTGCAAAAAGCGGCAAGCGGGTCCCCCGCGTTCCGGATCGAACGCGGGAGGCGGGCGATATCCGGATCGAGGCCGACACACAGAAGCGAGTTGGTTTTCTTCTGAACAGAACGAACACGCCGGGAGAAATTCACGGTCAACGGCAGGGATATGGTTGATGATGCGGGACTGGAGAGAAGATAGATGATCGGAGGGCGAGATGCAAGCAGGTGAGCTGGCTGTCAGTGGTTGCCTTGTGGAAACCACAAAGACACAAAGGCTCCAAGCTGAAGTAATGGTGAGGTTGTCGGATTGTCTCGTTTGTGTCTTCGTGCCTTGGTGGTAAGCTCTTTACCACCGACCGTCTATTCGACAAACGAAGAGTACTGCTTCACAATCCAGTCCGGAACATCGATCGCCCTCCCTGTTGTCAGTTCCACCATTGTGTAAACGAATTCCCCTTCAGCGGAAACTTTTTGCGGGTTCTGGCGAAGGATCCTGAAGCCCACCGTTACATCGGAGCCCTGGAATTCCTTGAGCCAGGTTTCAACGATCGGACGGTCATTCAGGTTGAGCGGCCGCTTGAATGCGATCGAGCAGGTCTTGACCACCCATCCCCATCCACGCTTGACGAATTCATCCATCGGCATGCCGTAACACCGTCCCATCTGATCGTACCGGGCGAAAAGCACGTAGTCCAGGTACTTCGAGTTATGGACATGATCGTTCATGTCGATGTCGTCCGGACGGATGGTTACCTCTGTTGCAAATCGTTTGTACATGATGCTCCCGTTTCAATCGTCGCTGATAGTCGATTTGTGTTTGAACCGCAAAGACGCCATGACGCAAAGGTTGTAGTTGTCACTCCCATTGACCTGGAGTCTGTGGTTCAGTTCTGTTAGAACTGACTGATATCCCTCCCGAACAGCTTCGCCTTGATCCAGTCGAACATCACGGAAACCTTGTTCTTCAGGCTGACGATCCTGGAAAGATACGCGGAGCGCCAGAAGAGCCAGGTCGACCAGCCGCTCCATTTGTATGTCTCCAGATCGGCCAGTGCCTTGTTCCCGCCGATATAGGCAAGCATCCCGAGATGGCGGTACTGGAACGGTTCAACCTTCCGGCCGCGTGCCATCCGGTTGAACGAATCGGCCAGGTACTTACCCTGTTGCTGGGCCACCTGCGACGTTGCGGGGAGCGGGGATCCTTCCAGCACGCAGCAATCACCCATTGCGTAGATTGAATTGCTTTGCTGCACCCGGAAGTGGTCATCGATGATCAGACGGTCCCTGTCATCCTTCGGGAGAGCAAGTTCCTTCACGAACCGTGTCGGTGCGTTTCCGGTGCTCCAGAGCAGGAGGCCGAAACCGACTTCCGACCCGTCCCCCAGCGTCAGGGTTGTTTCACTCACGGCCACAACGGGAGAATCAGTCAGCACGCTGATCTTCTTTCTCCGGAACTGGTCGGTCGCGTATCTGCGGAGACGCTGATCGAATCCGCTCAGGATCTCCCTCCCGGCCTCCACAACCGTGATCCGTGCCTCTGCGACCAGCTCGGTGTACCATCGCACAAGATCCTCCACCATGAAATCGTTCAACTCAGCAGCAAACTCAACGCCAGTCGGTCCGCCCCCGCAGATGACGAAGTGGAGCAGACGCTCCCTTTCCGCGACGGTGGTGGTCGGCAGGTTCGCCAGTTCGAAGCAGTGAATGATCCGTTTCCGCAATTCCCTCGCATCGTGGAGTTCCTTCAGGAAAAAGGCATGCTCCGCAACGCCGGGAACATTGAAGGTGTTGCTGACAGCGCCGACGGCGATCACGAGGTGGTCGTATGGAACCGGAAAGGTCCGGCCGCTTCCGATTCCCTGACAGTGTACCGTACGCCGCTCACCGTCGAGTGAAACGGCCCCGGCGTGGAAGAACCTGACATCCTTGCGCCCGTGCCGGATCGGCTCGATGATGCTCCGGAACTCAATGGTACCGACTGTTGTACTGGGAAGAAGCGGAGTGAACAGAAAATGGTTGCGCGGACTGACGACCGTAATGCGGTAGTCGTCGGAGAGGTTCTTCACGAAGTTGAACGCTGCGAAACCGGTCCCAAGGACGACGAGCTCTGTCTGTGCCATGGTTACACGTTGATGCTCACACGGCCGGTGAACCCGGCGTCAGCTGGTGTACTCCTCCCGGACCGCGGGGGAGAGCACTTCATTCATCGATCCGGTCCGGTATCCCTGAAGGTCGAGTGTTACATAAAGGAACCCGATTTCTCTGAGCGAACCGACTATCTCGGCCCTGGTGGTCACGTCCAGCATCCGGTGAAAATCATCCACCGCCAGTTCGAGCCGGGCTGTACGGGTATCATGGAACCGGACCCGGAACGTGCGGAAGCCAAGGTCGCGGAGAATCGTCTCAGCTCTGTCAACCCTGGCAAGGTTTTCTTTGGTGATCTCCATCCCATACGGGAAGCGTGACGAAAGACAGGCGAAGGAAGGCTTGTCCCAGGTCGGCAGGCCGAGATGTTGTGAGATCTCCCGTACCTCGGCCTTGGATAATTCTGCTTCAAGCAGCGGGGAACGGACATTCTTTTCCTTCTTCGCTTTCATCCCGGGCCTGAAATCGCCTATGTCGTCGGTGATCGTCCCGTCAGCGATCCATCGGATCCCTTCCCTGGCGGCAATCGCATCCAGTTTTCCGAACAGCTCCGTCTTGCAGAAGTAGCACCGGTCCGGTGGATTCTCGCGGAATTTCAGCTGATCGGTTTCTTCTGTTTCGACGACGATCGTTCGCGCCCCGATCTTTCGCGCGAATGCCGAGGCCTCTTCGAATTCCCTTGTCGGATATGTCGCAGATCGTCCGATGACGGCAACAGCGCTCCGGCCGAGCAGATCGTGCGCGACGGCCAGCAGGAGGGTGCTGTCGACCCCGCCTGAATAGCCGATGCAGACTGACTCCATTAAGCCGAGGATCGAACGGAGACGGTCGTATTTGACGGATGCTTTCTGAGAAATCATTCTGAGGGTGGAGGGATGACTAGTTTTGAAGCAGCGAGGAGAACTCGTGAAGCGTACGCGCTCCCGAAAACTCCTCTTCGAATTCTTTCCGCTTCATCGGATCGAGGCGGAACGAGTGTTTGAGCGATTCCATCGCCTCGTTTGTCCTGTTCATCATCAACAGCGCTTTCGTTCTCCAGTAATAGGTCTCCGCACAGGAATCGTTGAGCGTGAGCGAGGTATCAAATGCCTTCAGCGCCTGCCGGAGATAGCCCAGTTCAAGCAGTGTCTCACCGTAATCCAGCCACGCTTCGTGCTGGGCAGGATCGAGCTTTGTCACCATCCGGTAGCAGATGAGTGAGTCCCGTAATCTTCCCATATTATAGAGCAGGTCCGCCTTCGCGTACCAGAGCTCCGGATAATTCTTGCAAAGAGCGAGCGCTTTGTTGTAGTCGGCAAGCGCTTTCCGCGGCTCCTCCATGACGTCATGACAGCTGCCCCGCCCGAAGAACGACTCGTAGTGTGACTGGTCCAGTCTGATCGCCTGTGTAAAGCAACGGACCGCTTCATCCAGGCTCCCGAGCTCTTCGTACGCATTACCCATGTTGTGCCATGCCGGCACGTCACCGCTGTCAAGCTCCAGCGTGCGGTTGTAACACTCGATCGCTTCCTGAAGACGCCCCATGTTCGCGAGCGCATTACCCAGGTTGTAACGGGCGGCAGGGAACTGGTCATGAATGGCGAGGGCGATGTTGTAACTTTCGATCGCCTGGACGTAGCGCAGCACCCTGCTCAGGACGATCCCCCTGTTGTACCAGGCGTTGTGGTTGTACGGTTCGAGGCGGGTGTATTCGTCGTAGGCAGCCAGCGACTTCTCAGGCTGATCCATGTAGTCGTAGCAGTATCCGAGCTCGTACCACGAATCCGCATGGTCCTTCTGGCTTTCGAGGATCGACTCGAAAATTGCGACCGCATCCTTGAAATCACCAGATTTTTCAATCACGACTCCCTTATTGAAAAGGGCGTCGGTGTTGGATGGTTCCAGCTCAAGCACCCTGTCGAACACACCAAGCGCTTCGCTGTGACGTCCGAGGTCATCCAGGCAGATACCGCGGTTGATCATCAGGTCGGTGTCCAGAGGATTGAGGTCGAGGGCACGTTCAAACGATGCGAGAGCTTCTTCGTGGCGGCTCAGGTTGCTGAGGATCAGTCCCTGCTTCTGCCATGATTCCGCGCTGTAGGGCGTAAGCTCGAGGAGGCGCTGCACGAGACGAAGTGCGTCGCCGTAGTTTTCCCGGTCGCACTGGAAGTTGACCTGCTCCTCCAGTGCGTCGGCGCCGGATCGTTCCGGCTCTTCGTTTCTAAACTCCCCTTTGTTTGCGCCGGACATATCGTCCGGAGAGCCACCCTCGGGGAATTCATCGTCGTCAAAGTCAAGAATGCTCACTCAGGGCTCCGTTTCGATGGGTGGTTATGTGAAAGAAAACTAAAATATCAGGCTGAGTCAAGGAATGAAGTTGATTGCACAGATCACCGATGGTGAAGGGAGAGGTCTCCCGGTCAGTTCATTGATTTTCGCCGCCGAAGGGGTTATATTTACCACTTGCCTTTGAATGATCGCTGATAGTGTCGGAAAAATAAGGGAAAGAATCGATCTCGCATGCCGGAGGGCGGGAAGGGATCCCTCTGAGGTCCGTCTTCTGGCGGTGTCCAAGACCTTCCCTGCAGAGAGCGTCAGAGAAGTTGTCAGCAGTGGGATTTGTGACATCGGTGAGAACTATGTTCAGGAGTTGCGTGTCAAACGGGAGCAGCTTGCCGACGACCGGATCCGGTGGCATTTCATCGGCCATTTGCAGACGAACAAAGTTAAATATGTGGCGGATTGGGTCCATTTGATCCATGCGGTCGACAGCGCCAGGCTGGCCGCCGAGATCGACAAACATGCGGCCAGAGCCGGCCGGAAGATCGATTTGCTCGTCGAGGTGAATTCCACCGGTGAAGAATCGAAATACGGAGTTCCCCCGGGTGAAACCGAAGCACTGGTGAAGGAACTCGCCCGGTTCGACAATATCCGGGTTTGCGGATTGATGACGATGAGTTTATTCGATCCGGATCCGGAAGTCTCGAGGCCGGTTTACAGAGGACTGCGGCAGATCCGGGATAACCTGGCGGGGCTCCGGCAGGAGAACCTGAAGTTGAAGCATCTCTCGATGGGGATGACAGGAGACTTCGAAGTGGCGATCGAAGAGGGAGCGACGATCGTCAGGATCGGGACGGCGTTGTTCGGGAAGCGTCAACGCCGGTGACAGGAAGAACCACCGGACGTCACGGAGAGTCCGACTCTCCCTTTGTGATGTGCGGGCAGGTTTCGTCCCGGCAAAAGAGGCGTATGGAACCAGTTGCCTGGGTGGCCAGGAACAGACCAAGACTCATCAGACCATGGAGGAGTGATGAAACTGACACCGCTCGATATCCGGAAGCAGGAGTTCAGAAAGGTAATGCGGGGATATGACCCTGTCGAGGTCGATACCTTCGTTGAAATGGTCTCGAATGAATTCGAGGAAGTCCTGAAGGAGCAGAGAGAGATGCGTGACCGCGTGACGGAAGTCGAGACCGAGCTCCGCGACTACCGGCAGATCGAAAAGACTCTCCAGCAGACGCTGCTCCAGGCGCAGGAAACGACAGGGAAGACCTATGAAGCGGCCCGGCGTGAATCGGAATCGATCCTCCGGGAAGCGGAATTGAAGTCTGTCCGCATGCAGGAGGAGGCGGCCGGAAACCTCAGCCGGACGAATGAAGATATCCGGCGGCTCCAGGCGAAGAGGGCGGAGATTCTTTCGCGGCTCAGGCTTCTGCTCAGTTCCGAGCTAGAACTCCTGAAGACGCTTGAACCAGGCTTCGAGCCCGGGGCACAGAGTCAGGGGACAGGGAAGGAATCGATCGATCTTGATGATGTTCTTGAAGGAATCGATGAAGACGCCTCTCAACACCAGAATTGATGAAGCGCTGAGGTTTATCCGTTCCCGGACCGCGATGGAACCGGGAGTCGGAATTATTCTGGGCACCGGACTCGGCGGGCTGGCGAAGGAGATCAAAGCCGGGACTGTGATCGACTACGGGGACATCCCCCATTTCCCTTTGTCGACCGTTGAGTCCCACCACGGGAGACTGATGTTTGGGACTCTCAGCGGGAAAAACATTGTCGCCATGCAGGGACGGTTTCATTTTTATGAGGGATATACCCTCGAGCAGGTGACGTTCCCGGTCAGGGTGATGAAGGCACTCGGTGTCAAAACTCTGTTGATCTCGAACGCGGCAGGAGGGATGAACCCGAACTTCAGGAAGGGAACCCTGATGATCATCACGGATCACATCAATCTGATCGGTGCGAACCCGCTGATCGGTCCGAATGATGAGACTCTGGGGCCCCGGTTTCCGGACATGTCGGAACCGTACAGCAGGTCGTTGATCGAACTCGCTGAGCAGGTCGCGGGTGACCTGAAGGTACGGACCGAGCGGGGGGTCTTTGTGGCTGTTGCGGGCCCGAATCTTGAAACGCGGGCGGAGTACCGGTTTCTCCGTACCATCGGTGCAGACGCCGTCGGCATGTCTACGGTGCCCGAAAATATTGTTGCGATCCATGCCGGCATGGATGTGCTCGGGATCTCGATCATCACTGACGAGTGTTTTCCTGACGCGCTCCAGCCCGCGAATGTTGCTGAGATTATCGCGGTAGCGGGAAAAACGGAACCAAAGCTTACCGCCGTCATGAAAGGTGTTGTTGAACGTTTGCCGTCGTAGTACCCCAGACCTGAACAGAAAGGAAACCAGATGATGATCCGCACAATCACCCTGATGACCATTGCGCTGCTTTGCGCAGCCTCCATCCCGGCCACGGCACAAACCGATCTCCGCCGCACCGTCACAGTGCGGGGAACCGGGGTCGTTTCCACCGCTCCTGACCAGGTGCGCCTCTCGATGCAGGTGATGACGAGAAGCTCGTCAGCTTCTGCCGCCATGTCTGAAGCGAGCGGTCGGACGAATGAGGTTCTTCTGCAGCTTCAGGCGCACGGCGTCGAAGTGAAGGATATTCAGACACGACGCATTTCGGTTAATCCGGAATACGACCGAGAGAAGAGGACGAGCCCGCCGACCATCAGCGGGTACGTCGCGCAAAGTGAGTTTTCGGCCCTGTTTCGCGGGGACGCCATCGAGCAGCTCGGAAAGTTCCTTGACAAGGCGGTTGCCGCCGGGGTGACAAACATCGGCGGGATGAGTTACGAAACCTCCGAACGACCCGCTCTCGAACAACGCGCGCTCGGCGAAGCGGCGAAGGATGCACGGATGCGTGCAGAAAAACTGGCCGCACAGCTCGGAGCAAGAATCGGACAGGTCCTCTCGATCACGGAGTCCGGACTCAGTGCTCCCGGTCCAAGGATGGATGTAATGGCAATGGGTATGAGTGAGTCTGGTTCTCCCGTGATGACGGGAGAAATGGATGTCGTTGCCCGCGTTGAAGTGACGTTTGAACTGGTTGCGAACCAGCAATAAGGACAATGTTCAAGGAATTGACAGAACGGCTCTCTTATCCTGACATCGAACGCGGGATTCTCGCGTTCTGGAAAGAGAACAGGATCTTTGAGAAGAGCATCAGCTCCCGCCAGGGGAGGCCTGAGTATACTTTCTACGAGGGCCCGCCGACCGCCAACGGGCGTCCCGGTATTCACCATGTGATGAGCCGAACGCTGAAGGATCTCGTCTGCCGGTACAAGACGATGCAGGGGTACCAGGTGAACAGGAAAGCTGGTTGGGATACCCACGGTCTTCCTGTTGAGATCGAAGTCGAAAAGGCGCTCGGTTTCAAACACAAAGACGATATTGTCCGCTATGGTATTGCAGAGTTCAACGAGAAGTGCCGTGAATCGGTCTGGAAGTACAAGGCTGACTGGGAACGGATGACCGAGCAGATGGGTTACTGGGTCGATATGTCGGATCCGTATGTCACCTTCGAGAATGAATATATCGAATCGGTCTGGTGGGCCCTCCGGAAGTTTTTCGATGCGGGACTGATCTACCGCGGGTACAAGATTCAGCCCTATTGCCCGCGATGCGAGACACCACTCTCGTCGCACGAAGTGTCGCTCGGCTATGAAGATGTGAAAGACCCGAGCGTTTATGTCCGGATGCGGCTGAAGGAAGATCCGAAGACCTCCCTGCTGGTGTGGACGACAACTCCCTGGACGCTGATCTCCAATGTTGCCGTCGCCGCAGGGCCGGATGTGGCGTACGTGAAGGTGGAACAGAACGGAGAGAATCTGATTCTCGCCCGGGAACGATTGAGTGTCCTGGAAGGAGAATACCGAATCGTCGAAGAAATGAAAGGAGGCGACCTCGCGGGGAAGGAATACGAGAGGCTCTTTCAGTATCATCCGGTAGAGAAGCGCGGTTTCTATGTGGTCACGGCCGATTTTGTCAGCGTCGACGACGGAACAGGTCTCGTGCATATGGCTCCGGCATACGGTGAAGATGATTATCAGACCGCTCTTCGTTATGATCTCCCAACGATCCATCCGGTAAACCGAACCGGTGAGTTCGGACCGGAAGTGACTGATTTTGCCGGAACATTTGTGAAGGATGCGGACCCTCTGATTATCCGCAATCTCAGGGAGCGGAACCTCCTCTACAGGAAGGAGACGATCACCCACAGCTACCCGCACTGCTGGCGATGCAACACTCCTCTATTGTACTACGCGCGTGAGTCGTGGTACATCCGGACGACCAGTTACGCGCCACGGATGATCGAGCTGAATCGTGAAATCAACTGGATTCCGCCCGAGGTTGGCCGTGGAAGGTTCGGGAACTGGCTGGAGGAAAACAAGGACTGGGCCCTTTCGCGCGACAGGTTCTGGGGTACGCCGCTTCCCATCTGGATCTGTCAGGAATGCGGAAATCAACGATGCATCGGAAGTATCGAGGAGCTTCGCGAGGGGAGCAACCTGCCGGATCCTCTCGATCTTCACCGTCCGTATGTCGATGGTGTGACTTTTACCTGTTCCTGCTCCGGTACGATGAAGCGGACACCGGAGCTGATCGATGTCTGGTTCGATTCCGGAGCGATGCCGTTCGCCCAATGGCACTACCCGTTCGAGAACAAGGCGTTCATCGACAGCGGAGCGCGGTATCCGGCCGATTACATCAGCGAGGGGATCGATCAGACACGGGGATGGTTCTATTCTCTCCATGCGATCGGGACGTTCCTGTTCGACCAGCCTGCGTACAGGAACCTGCTGGTCAATGAACTGATCCTCGACGCCCGTGGACAGAAGATGTCGAAGTCGAAAGGCAATACGGTTGATCCGTTCGCGATCCTGGGCCGCTACGGGGCGGATACAACACGGTGGTTCCTGATGACGTCGAGCCCGCCATGGCGGCAGACGATGTTTGACGAAGAGGAACTGAAGGATGTACAGCGAAAGTTCTTCGGAACCCTTGTGAACACCTATGCGTTCTTTGCATTGTATGCGAACATCGATGGCGTGACCTGTGCGGAAGATGTTGTTCCGCCGGCCCGGCGCCCGGAGATCGACCGCTGGATTCTTTCGGAGCTGAATTCGCTCAAGAAGGGATACTACCGTCAGATGGATTCGTTTGATGTGACCAGGGCATCCCGTGAGATCGGGACGTTCACGATCGAAAAGCTTTCCAACTGGTATGTACGAAGAAATCGCCGGCGTTTCTGGTCTGCCCGGAATCAACCAGGCCCGGCGGGAGCAGCAGACAAGCTGGCCGCGTATCAGACCCTGCATGAGTGCCTCCTGACGATCTCACAGTTGATGGCGCCATTTGCACCGTTCCTGGCGGAAGAGCTGTTCAGGAATCTGAATTCGGTGTCCGGCAGGCACAACGTTGAGTCAGTCCATCTGTCAATGCTCCCGCCGGTCGATGAATCTCTTATCGATCCGGAGCTCGAACAGCGTATGGCGCGCGCGGAACAGGTGGTCATGCTTGTGCGGTCGATTCGGACCCGCTCAAATCTGAAAGTAAGGCAGCCGTTGAAACGGATCATTATTCCGGTCTCATCGGACAAGGAACGTGCGATGTACGAACAGATGCAGGGAGTGATCCTCGAGGAAGTGAACGTCAAGGCGGTCGAATTTGTGACGGATGATTCCGGCCTTGTGAAGAAGAGCGCACGGCCGAATTTCAAGTCGATCGGCCCGAAGTTCGGGAAAGCCGTCCAGGCGGTCGCACAGAAGATCAAGGGACTTTCAGCCGCAGAGATCGGCACCCTTGAAACTTCCGGATCGCTCACCCTTCAGGTCAACGGCTCCGAGGTGGTGATAGAACCGGACGATATCGAGATTCTCCGCGAGGATATCGAGGGCTGGCTAGTCGAATCGGAGGGCTCTGTCACGGTTGCACTCGATACCGAGCTGACGGAAGAACTCCTCGAGGAGGGAGTGGCACGGGAGTTTGTCAACCGGATCCAGACTCTCCGAAAAGAGGCGGGATTCGAAGTCACGGACAGGATACAGATCGGCTTTCAAGCAGGGGACGTCATGGCGGCACAGTTGAATCGCCAGGCGCCATATATCCGGAGAGAGACGCTGGCGGTCGGGTTATCAGACTCCCTCCTCAACGGCGTGCAGCGGTCGACGGTCGACATCGGTGGTAACGAAGTCACGATTTCGATAGAACGAACAACAATCAAGGAACAAACATGGCAGGAATGAAGCGGAAAGGGGCGGCCAGCGTCAGGAAATCGACCGTCGAAATCATGAAAGAAAAAGCGGCTGCAAGAAAGAAACAGATCAAGAAAGCAACCGCGAACCTGAAGAAAGCGGCGAAAGTCAGAAGTACGATGCTGAAGAAAGAGCGGGAGGAACGGAAGAAGCTCGAGGCGAAACTTGGCCCGAGGAAGTTTTCCGCAGCGGACCTGAAGGAGTTTCGTGAGCTGATTCTCGGGAAACGAACCGAGATGCTTGAAGAACTCGACACGCTGAAGGAAAGCATGATGGATGTGACCACCGGTGAATACAGCGCCGAGAGCTCGACCTATTCGCTCCACATGGAACAGGGGACAGACGCAATGGAACGGGAGAAGACCTTCCTGTTTGCCGCGCGCGGCAGCAAGTTCGTGAGTCAGCTGGATGACGCTCTCGTTCGGATTGAGAACGGGACCTATGGGCTCTGTCGCACGTGCGGGCTTCTTGTACCGAAGGAACGTCTCGAGGCTGTGCCGACCGCGCAGACATGTGCAGAATATAAGAACACCGGAGTTCCATGCGAGCGGGGGAAAATCGCCATCTCGCTGAAAAAGGAATCCGAGTAAGGCGTGAAGGTTCTCTACCTTAGTGGTGCGATTGTCCTCTTGGACCAGATGACGAAAATGCTGGTCAAGGGGTTTTCTCTCCCCCTCCTGGGGATCTCCGTCGAGGGAATGCATTACGGTGAAAGTATTCCCATCCTCGGTTCCCTGCTGAGACTCACCTATATCGAGAATCCCGGAATGGCGTTTGGGATTACCCTCGGTGCAAAACCATTCTTCGCGATCGTTTCGATCATTGCCAGTCTTGTGATTGTAGTATACCTGCACAGGTCCAGAAGTGAACCTCTTTTGTACCGCGCATCGATCGCCATGATCCTGGGGGGCGCGGTCGGCAACCTGATCGACCGTGTTTTCTACGGTGTCCTGTACGGACAGGCCCCGCTCTTCCAGGGCCGTGTGGTGGATTTCTTCGATGTCGACTTCCCCGATATGAATCTCTTCGGCTACCAGCTCAACCGCTGGCCGGTGTTCAATATCGCCGATGCCTCAGTGACCATCGGTGTCATCCTGCTGCTCATCCTTTCCTCAAGGAAGAGCCCGACCCCTTCAGCCGCTCCGTCGGCTTCCCCGCTTCGCTCCGGGTCTTCGGAGCAGCAGGGATCCGCCTGAGGGAGCTCCTCCATGGACAATATGCAGGAAATCGTCGTTCCTCCGGGTAAGAAGAAGGAGCGGCTCGATCTCTTCCTTGTCCACCATGTCGAGAATGCAACCCGGAACAAGGTCCAGCAGGCGATCCGAAACGGACATGTGCTGGTGGACGGACAACCGGCGCGCGCAAGTCATCAGGTGGCTCCGGGAGAAATTGTTTCCATTACTCTTCCCCGGCCTCCCCCCCAGGAAGCGCTTCCCGAAAACATTCCTCTCGACATCGTGTACGAAGACGACGCCCTGATGGTCGTCAACAAACCAGCAGGGATGGTGACCCATCCTGCCTACGGTAACTACACCGGAACGCTCGTCAATGCCCTGTTGTACTACACACGCGGGCTCTCCGGAACCGGGGACGCCCTGAGGCCGGGCGTTGTGCACCGGCTCGACAAAGACACTTCCGGGCTGCTGGTCATTGCGAAGAACGATCAGATCCACGCAGGTCTTGCCAGGCAATTCGCAGACAGGACCGTCGAGAGAGAGTACCGGGCAGTTGTCTGGGGCCGGTTCCGGAGCCGGTCCGGTACGATCGAGACACAGCTCGGACGAAGCAAGTCGGACCGGAAGAAGATCGCCGTTGTCGAAAAAGGGAAACATGCTGTCACCCTGTATACGGTCATCGATCAATTCGAATATCTTTCGCACATGAGCATCCACCTGAAGACCGGCAGGACCCACCAGATCCGCGTCCATCTCGCGCATGAGGGCCATCCCGTGTTCGGTGATCCGACATACGGGGGCAGAAGGATCGCAGCCGGGCCCCGGACCGGGAGACAGAAAGCGGAGGTGCAGAATCTCCTTTCCCTGATTTCCCGCCAGGCGCTTCATGCGAGAACTCTCGGTTTTGTGCATCCCGGAAGCGGAAAGCAGCTGATGTTTGACAGCGGCTTGCCGGATGATATGAAAGCGGTGCTTGAGAGGATTGCAGGGAGGTTATAGGTTCGACTCGGGACAGACCAGCGCGGCGAATGTCGGGAAAGCCGGCATCCTCTCCCGTCGGCCTTACTGAAAGTACGATCTCCAGTCGAACGCGACCCGGACCCCAAAATGCCAGATTGTGTTCAGTTCCGGCACAGGGACGGTTGAGGGGTCCCGACCCTGGAACTCCGAGGAGATCACCTGGACATGAGTGGGGATGTCAAAACCGGCGGTAAGCTGAATGGCAAGACTGGAGCTCTGCGTCAGGGAGAACGTCCTGAAGGGGCGGTACTCAAGGATCGGGAAATCGAAGTAGAGCGACTGCATCCCGATGATCAGGATGTCATCCTCGGTTGCAAGGAAGAAGCGGTCATCCTGTCTCCTCGTATGGCCGAAAAAAGCGACACTCACCTCGCGGCCAAGGACGAACTGGAATCTTCCGATCGAGGTTGCGATTCCTGACTGCCACGGAATCAACCCGCCGTTGCCGGCCTGAACCGCCATGTTCGTGAGTGCCTTCGGCGATATGAAATACATGATCGGCCCCAGAATGAGCATGTCCCCCGGGATCAGCCAGAACGGGAGCCGGAGCCGGGCGGTCATCGCTGTTCGTGCAGGAATGGCCGAAGTGAGCGAGCCAAATTGATCGAGTTCCTCGAAATCAACGAAGCTCGTGCTCGATGACGCGTCCTGCCGGTACCCGATGTCGAGGAACACCAAGCCGTCCCCTGATTCATTCATGACACCATCCAGGCCAAGGCCCAGTCGCACTGCAGCCTCAATGGTGTTGACGATGCCCGCATTTTTCTGGCCCTCACCGTATCCCCCGCTGATAACATTCGATCCAACGGCAGGTACGACTCCGATGAACGGTCCGAGTTCGGCCCGAAACCTGGGCAATTCTCCTTTTCCGCTCGCCAGTCCCGGAACGGGGGTTGTGGACATCACATCGGTCAGTGATTGTGTGATCAATGTGACATCCCGTTCTGCGATGTTCCTGAAATCGGGCATCGTGTTGACTGCGCACACGTTGAGTCCTTCGGGCAGATGAGAGGGGTACCCGAGATCAAGGAGCCGGGCTCCTTCTTTTCCGCTCACTGCATCGAGAAGATGTTCGAGGCTGCGCCGTACCGAACGGGCCGCCCGCTCTGCATCCTCAGGACGCATATATGCATCGCCAAGCAGGATCATTGACTCTCCGCCCCAGGTCGATTCCTCGATCCCGTTCTCGTTATAATAGTCGTGGGTCCCTTTACGCAACGAGGCATCGCCCCACGTTCCGGCGACATGTCCTGCGGCGAAGGTATCCTCCAGAAAATGGAGTGCAAATGCTTCATCCGCCAGGATTGAAAGGGCGAGCTGAGAACGCTCTTCTTCCGACAGAGAGGCCTTGTTGAACAGGGACGCCTTGTACATGGCTGTGATATGATACCAGGAATAGATGCCGAGGCCGTTCATTTCTGAACCTGCCCGAAGACAGTTGTTGGCATACTCGTGCTCATCGACCACCACATCATGACGTGCGATCAGAAAATGTGCATTGTTTGACCCCGCTCGCGTCGCATATTCCGGATCCGCCCTTTGAAGCTGGATGTCCGACGTGCGGAGGTCGTTGATCCGCACGTGCCGTTCGGTCACCCCGGCAAGGTTCTCCTTGAGCTCCGCAGCGACACCCGCCACATCAAGAATCCATTCACTGTCGAGAATATTCCGGAGCATATCCGCGGAGGAGCAGGAGTGATCCCCCGCAATCGCGGGCCATGAAGCATAATCGAGGCAATGTGGAGAGGTCCCCTGGGCCGGGTCAGCGACGATTTCGCATAGTCGCGATTCATAGCCCGTCCGCGCAGTTCTCCAGAGCTGCTCGAGGACAGCCCGTCGATCCGGATCAAGCTCCTGGATTGCGAGTACGGCGATATCTCTGTGCTCGGGGTACACCCAGGCGTGTGCTCCCGGGACGATGAGGAAGAGGAAGGTCTGTGCAGTGCATAGAACCTGTACGAATCGGGAAAGAGGGCTCATGCAGACAGCTCCAGACTATGGGCGGAGTGGTAGCAGGTACTAATCAGAATCAATGAAAGTATAAGGGAAATACCCCTGAGATTCAACGGGAGACTTGGCTCTCTCGGCGGGACTCGTTATCTTAGCCCCAGTCAACGTACATCTAGGTTGTCCACTGATGATCAAAAAAAGCATCATAGCGAAATTTCGTGTGAAGCCGGGTTCAAAAGTCCGCCTTCGAAACTTTCCGACCGATTGGACAGGAACGCCGGAGGCGAGGAAACTCGGGAAGGAAACGATCAAGCGGAGGGCGCGTGAGATCCTCGACTCCAACCGCGATCAACTGACCGAAGCCCAACGTGTTCTCTATGCGAACGATACATATGCCCTCCTTCTGATTTTTCAGGCACTGGACGCGGCAGGAAAGGATGGGACAATCCGGCATGTCATGTCGGGGGTCAATCCTCAGGGATGCCAGGTGTTCAGTTTCAAGAGACCCTCCGCAGAAGAACTGGATCACCATTTTCTCTGGCGATACGCGAAGCGTGCTCCGGAGCGGGGGAGGATAGGGATCTTTAACCGATCGTACTACGAGGAGGTCCTCGTAGTCCGTGTGCATCCCGAAATCCTGGAGAGTCAGAAGCTTCCTCCGGGCAACCGGGGAAAACGATTCTGGGAAGCGAGGTATCGGGATATCAACAACTTCGAGCAGCACCTGTCCGAGAATGGAACCGTCATCCTGAAGTTCTTCCTGCATCTCTCAAAAGATGAGCAGAAGCGTCGGTTTCTGGAACGGCTGGATAATCCTGAGAAGCACTGGAAGTTCTCCCCCGCTGATATAGCGGAGCGTTCGTTCTGGGACCAGTATCGGAAAGCATTCGAAGACGCGCTGACAGCGACGAGTACACCCCGGGCTCCATGGTACATTATTCCGGCAGACCGCAAGTATGTTGCGCGCGCGATGGTGGCCGACATCGTCACATCCGCCATCAGCGACCTGAAGCTGACCTATCCGAGGGTTTCAAAGAAGGACCAGCGTACACTTCAGGCAGCCAGAAAGAAACTGGAAGCAGAGAAATGAGCCAACAACCCGATTTTACGATCCCCACCCTTGGCGGCTGTGGGATCCCCTCTCCGTTTCAGGGAGTGCCATTCGTCAGCGACTCGAAGCGCATCCTGTATCACGATGAGCTCGATGAGCTGCATCCGTTTCTCAAGGCGGGAGAGGATCCTCCGGGCTTCGAAGTCGCGGGTCCGAGGGAGAGCATCTATTTCGATCCATCCAAATTGAAATGCGGAATTGTCACCTGTGGTGGTCTCTGCCCCGGACTCAACGATGTGATCAGGGCTGTGGTGATGAGCCTTCACTATCATTATGGTGTGCATCATATTTTCGGTTTTCAATATGGCTACGAAGGTCTTGTGCCTCAGTACGGGCATGAAGTGATTGAGCTGACTCCCGAGAAAGTAACAAAGATCGAGGAGACAGGAGGAACGCTCCTTGGTTCATCGCGCGGCGATCAGGATCTGACTGCCATTGTGGACGCGCTGGAGCGGATGAATGTCAGAATTCTGTTCACGATCGGGGGTGATGGGACTCTCCGCGGGGCTCACGCGATCAATGAAGAGATCCGCAAGCGTGGATTGAAAATCAGTATCATAGGGATCCCGAAAACGATCGACAACGATATCTCCTACATCCAGACCTCGTTCGGC
>JAOUDE010000266.1 GCA_029859455.1 Ignavibacteria bacterium
CCCTCTGACAAGGTTGCATCGATCACCCGTTCCTCTCCGAAATGGCTGAGGAAGCCTTTGGTCGCCTTGAAGGCCCCGCCGTACGCGCCGATATCCTCGCCAAGGAGAAACACAGACCGGTCGCGCTCCATCTCTTCCCACATCCCTCTGGAAAGGGCGTCAATATAGGTTGATACTGCCATCAGGGTGCGTAGACTCCTTCCAGCGCGTCGTCTGGGGCCGGGTACGGCGCCTCGAGTGCATACGTGACAGCCTCTTCGATCTCTGCGGCGATGCTCACCGCAAACTCATCCCTTTTCGCTTCCGTAAGGATCCTCTCGCTCAGAAGCATTCGCTCCAGCTTCTCGAGCGGATCCTTCTTTTTCCATTGTTCCAGCATTTCCTTCGGGACATAGGACGCATCGTCAGCGGCTGAGTGTCCATGCATCCGCATCGTGATCGATTCGATCAGGGTCGGGCCTTCGCCGGAACGGGCCCGGTCGACCGCAGCGCGTGTGGTTTCATAAACCTTTGCCACATCGGTCCCATCGATGGTCACGCCGGGGATTCCGTACCCGAGGGCGCGATCCGATAGCTTCTGGCAGAAAAACTGGCGGGAGTTCGGCGTCGAATACGCAAACTGGTTGTTTTCAATAATCAGGATAAGGGGCAGCCGCATGACGGCCGCCATGTTGAGCCCTTCATGGAACTCACCCACGTTGCATCCGCCGTCGCCGATATAGTTCAGGACGACCGCATTCTCTTTTTTCATTCTTGAAGCGAGTGCCATGCCGACCGCGACGGGGATCATTGCAGCAAGATGGCTGACATTGCCGTAAATCTTCAGACCAGGGTCAGCATAATGGCCTGTGCCATCCCTTCCTCCGGTCAGGCTCTCGCCCCGGGCAAGCTGCTGCAGGAAGATATGTCTGAGCGATTGTCCCCGGACGAGGTGGGCGCCGAGATCCCTGTGCATCGGCAGAAGGTAATCCTGTGGCTCAAGAGCGTACGCGCTGCCAACCGCCGTGGCCTCGTTGCCGTAACCTGTGTATGCTCCTCCGACAATCTTTCCCTGACGGTAGAGACGGAGAATGGCGTTGTCACACTCCCGCGCCAGCCTGAGGAAGCGGTACAGCTTCAGTCTGTCCGCGCTTGACAATGCACCTGCTCCCCGGGCAGTCTTCGCTTGTTCGCTGGTGACAGGCATCCGGTCAATACCTCAGGAGCTGCCGGAGAGCGGAGACGATATCAGCCTCCTGTGGAAGCATCGCGGCTTCCAGTTCCGGGCCGTACGGGACCGGCGTGTCCTTTGCGGCAACCCGTTTGATCGGCGCATCGAGACTTTCGAACGCATTGGAAGCGATAATCGCCGCAAGCTCAGCCCCGAATCCGGATGTCAGAGTGTCCTCATGAACAATCAGGACCTTGCCGGTTTTTCTGACCGACTTCAGGATCGTTTCACGGTCGAGCGGATTCAACGTACGAAGGTCGATCACCTCGACCGTCCCTCCATTCTCATCTTCTATTTTTCTCACGGCGTCGAGGGAACGCTGAACCAGCATTCCCCAGGTCAGGATCGTGCAATCATCACCCGGTTTCCTGACTGCGGCAACCCCGAACGGAAGAAGGTATTTCGCATCCGGTTCGGGGGTGGAGGCAAATCCCTGACGGTATAATCCTTTGTGCTCGCAGAAAAGAACAGGGTCCTCTTCGCGGCATGCGGTTTTCAGCAAACCTTTTGCGTCGGCAGCGTTCGAGGGATAGACGACACGGATCCCCGGAATGTGCGTAAAGAACCCGTCGATCGACTGACTGTGGTAGAGCCCGCCATGGATATAACCGCCGACAGCAACACGGATCACCATCGGGCAGGCCCATTCGTTATAGGACCTGAATCGAAGCGTCGCTACCTCGTCCCGTATCTGCATGAACGCCGGCCAGATGTAATCACCGAACTGAATTTCCACATTCGGCTTGTATCCGCGAATCGCCAGCCCGAAGGCCGTTCCGAGGATGCTCGCTTCCGCGAGTGGAGAATTGAACACCCGATCGTAGCCGAACTTTGCGGTCAATCCCTTCGTCGCAGTAAACACACCTCCCTTGCTTCCCGCCACATCCTCTCCGTAGATCAACATCTTCGGATTGTTTTCCATCTCTTCTGCGAGCGCGTGGTTGATCGCATCGACCATTACCACCTTTGGCCCTTTGTGTTCAGGCTCCCTGAAGCCGGCAGCCGGAACGACAGTGGTGGGAGAATAGACAAACCGTTCGAGGTCGCCGACGTCGGGCAGCGGCTCTTTCTCGGCCGCATCCACAGCCTTATTGATCCGGTCCTCGATCTCACTCCTGATCTTCTGGAAATCGGCCGGGCTGAGAATCGATTGCTCAACGAGAAACTTTTCGAACCTTGGGATCGGATCCTTCTGCTGATCCGCTTCCAGATCTTCTTTCTCCCGGTATTTCCGGTGGTCATCTGATGAGGAATGAGGAAGCAGCCTGACCGTCTCCGCCTCGATGACGCTGGGCCCGTCGCCTCGACGCGCTTTTGCCACGGCGTCAGCGGCGGTCTCATACATCGCGGGAAAATCACAGCCGTCCACCTGATAACGATTCAGACCGGAGTATCCCTTCACCATCCCATACACAGATTCACCCGCGATCTGGTGTTTTACCGGGACCGAAATCGCGAACCGGTTGTTTTGAATAAGGAAAATCACCGGCAGCTTTTCCCGAGCGGCCCAGTTGACCGCCTCGTGGAATTCTCCTTCGCTGGTGGCCCCTTCACCGGAAGAGACATACGCCACCTCATCGCTCCCGGCCTTCACTGCGCCAAGAGCGTTCCCGACCGCCTGAAGGTATTGCGTCCCGGTGGGGCTCGATTGGGCGATAATCCGTGATTTCTTCCTGCCGTAGTGAAACGGCATCGCGAACCCGTTACTGCTCGGCCCGCCCTTCCGATGCAGAGCTTCAAGCATGATCTCTTCCACCGTATAACCGAACTGAAGCGAGAAAGCAAGGTCACGGTAGTACGGATATGCCCAGTCGTATCCCGGTTTCATCGCCAGTGCGGTTGCGGTCTGCGCGACTTCATGCCCCGATCCGCCGATGTGGAAGAAGACCTTCCCCTGCTTCAGGAGTACCAGAATCTTCGCATCTATCATTCGTGCGGTGACACAGGTCCTGTAAGTCCCAACGATTTGGTCCATTGTCAGCCTTGCCAGCGCGCTGCCGGCCATCACGCCTGATGATTCGCCGTTCGATTTTCGCATCTGCTCTGCCGGTTTATTTTTGCTCATAACGGTTCTGTCGTTCTGATTAGATATTGATCGCTTCGCCATACGCAGCAGCAGCCGCTTCCATGACTGCCTCGCTCAGTGTGGGATGGGCGTGGACGGTTCCGTACAACTCCCGACCGGTCGCTTCCAGCCGTTTGGCAACAGCCAGTTCGGCTATCATCTCGGTTGCCTCCGATCCCATGATATGGGCGCCGAGAAGTTCTCCATACTTCGCGTCGAAGATCAGTTTGACCATTCCTTCGGTCTCCCCGATCGCGACCGCTTTCCCCAGCGGCCTGAAAGGAAATTTCCCAACCTTCACAGCATAGCCCTGTTCGGCCGCTTCTTCCTCGGTCAACCCGACACTCGCAACCTGAGGCTGGCAGTAGGTACAGCCCGGAATGGAGAGGTAATCGATTTCTTCGGGATTCTTCCCTGCAATCGATTCGACACAGTGGATTCCCTCGGCGGAGGCAACATGAGCAAGCCAGGGAGCACCGATCACATCTCCGATGGCATACACTCCCTTTGCCGTCGTCCGGTAATGCTGATCCACCTTGATGTGCCCCTTCTCCACCGTCACGCCTGCTTTCTCGAGCCCAAGGTCTTCCACATTCCCCTGGACACCCACCGCCATCAAAGCGACCGTTCCGGCCAGCGACTTTTTCCCGTCAGGTGAAGAAACCTCCACCGTCACTCCGGAAGCGCCTGTTGAGATCTTCTCAACTCTGGTCCCGGTGAGAATTTCAATCCCCTGCTTCCTGAGGCTCGTTTCCATGAGTTTGGTGATTTCCCTGTCCTCCACCGGCAGTATGGTGGGGAGCATTTCGACCACCGTCACTTTCGTTCCAAGGGAATTGTAAAAATACGCGAATTCA
>JAOUDE010000267.1 GCA_029859455.1 Ignavibacteria bacterium
GTGTTCCCCTCAATGTTGTTCGCGACATCGAGAAGAAGTTCGATATCTCCCTCCCGCGCCTCCCCGCTCTTGAATCTGTTGAGCAGCTTCAGCATCCACCCTGTTCCTTCGCGGCACGGTGTACACTGTCCGCATGACTCGTGATAGTAGAATTTTGCAATCCGTGTGATCACGGCGATCAGGTCTGTGTCTTCGTCCATCACGATCATCCCTGCGGTTCCAACCGATGAACCGGCCGCCTTGAGACTGTCGGCATCCATCGTAACACCTTCGATCGATTCACCGCGAAGGATCATGGTCGATGATCCGCCGGGAATCAGCGCCTTGATCCGTTTCCCTCCGGGAACCCCGCCGGCATTCCGCTCGATGATGTCGGTCAGCAGTACACCGGTCGGCAGCTCGAACACTCCCGGCTTGTTTACATGACCGCTGACACCCACGAGGATTGGTCCGGGGTGTTTCTCGGCACCGATCTTCGAGTACGCTTCCCATCCCATGCGGAGGATCAGTGGCACATTGGCGATCGTCTCGACGTTGTTGATGGTGGTCGGGCATCCCCACAGGCCATATTGCGCCGGAAAGGGGGGTTTCACACGTGGATAACCGCGTTCTCCTTCGAGCGAGTTCATCAGCGCCGATTCCTCGCCACAGATGTACGCGCCGGCACCGCGGTGAAGGTAGATGTTTGTATTGAACCCTGATCCGAGGATATCCTCTCCAACGTACCCGCGTGCGTATGCTTCATCGAGAGCCTTCTGCAGCATCCTGATCCACTTGTTGTACTCTCCGCGGATATAGATATACGCGATGGAGATCCCCATCGCGTAGCATGCGATGATCGTCCCTTCGATGAGCAGATGCGGATTGAACTCGAATATCTGCCGGTCCTTGAACGTCCCCGGTTCGCTCTCGTCACCATTGACGCAGAGGTACTTTGGTTTTGCGGACTGCTTCGGCATGAACGTCCATTTAAGGCCGGTGGGAAAACAGGCCCCTCCCCGTCCCCTGAGGTTGGATTTCTTCACCTCCTGGATCACATCGTCCGGGGTGGTCTTCAACGCCTTTCTGAGCATCCCGTATCCGTCACGGGATTCGTACGTATCGATGCCGGCGAGACCGGGAACGTCCGGAAGCAGAAGTGGTTCCATGCTCAATTCAACCCTCCCAGAACGGCGTCCACCTTCGATTCGTCCAGATTCTCGTAATACTCATCGCCGATTTGCATCATCGGCGCTGTGCCGCAGGAACCAAGGCACTCAGCTTCCACAAGGGTGACCCGGGCTTCGTCAGTGCTCTCACCGATCCGGATTCCGAGTTTCTCCTCGATCCGGCTGATCACCTTGTCGCACCCGCGTAACATGCATGAAACATTCGTGCACACCTCGATCTTGTGCCGACCCATCGGCTTTTGATTGAACATCGTGTAGAACGTGACAACACCAAACACATGGTGATACGGAATCGCGAGAAGGCCGGCAACATACTTCATCCCCTCCTCGGACACCCAGCCATGTTTGTCCTGCCACATCCAGAGCGCGGCAAGCACCACAGCCTGCGGCTGCTGGTACCGTTTTTTTAACTCTTCAATGTGCTGCAGTTCTTCCGGAGAAAACATACTGTCCTTCAGGTTCGCTATCTGACTTGCTCTTATTTATCTGCTTCACCCATGACGGGATCGATACTTCCAATGACCACGACGATGTCGGAAATCATCCCACCCTTCACCATGACAGGAAGGGCGCCCAGGTTTGCGGTTGAGGGGGTTCTGATCTTGAGCCGCCACGGATTGGCCGTTCCGTCACTCACAAGGAAGAACCCGAGCTCACCCTTGGAGGACTCGATCGCCTGATAGACCTCTCCCACCGGGGGATCGACACCCAGATTGATCAGCATGAAATCGTGAATCAGCTCCTCCATCCGTGTATAGATCCGCTCCTTGCGCGGGAGGACCCGCTTGGTCTCGTTGGCATGAATCGGGCCGGCCGGCATTTTGTCCAGTGCCTGACGGAGAATCCGCGCGCTCTGCTTGGTTTCTTCCATTCGCACATAGAACCGGGCGAGAGCATCACCCTCCGGGTAGGTAATGACGTCGAAATCCAGATCCGGGTAAACGAGATACGGTTTGTCCTTCCGGAGATCCCTGGCAATCCCGCAACCGCGAAGGATCGGCCCGGTCATCCCGAGAGAAACGGCCTCCTGCGGTGAAATCAATCCTACATTCTCGCACCGGTCGACAAAGATCCGGTTCGCGTAGAGCAGTTGCTCCACCTCGGCGAGATCACGCTCGAATTCTCCCAGGAAGGTCTTCAACATCTCCGTTGCCGGGGGAGTCCAGTCCTGTGCGAGACCGCCGATTCGCGTATAACTCGTGGTGAACCGTGCACCAGTCAGGACATCATAGATGTCCATCAGCTTTTCGCGTTCCCTGAAAGTCCAGAGAAGGACCGTCAGCGCGCCGACATCCATCGCCATGGTTCCCGCCGCGACCAGGTGAGACGCGATCCTTGCCATTTCGCAGCAGAGCACCCGGATATACTGGGCGCGTTCAGGCACCTCAAGGCCAAGCAGTTTCTCGACTGCAAGGACATATCCGACATTGTTCGCAAGAGGGGAAAGATAATCGAGACGGTCTGTGTGGGGTATGAACTCGTGGTAGGTTGAGTTCTCAGCTATCTTCTCATATCCCCGGTGGAGGTAACCGAGTTCAGGAACACACCCGGTCACGGTCTCCCCATCCAGGCGGACGAGTAGACGCAGCACACCATGTGTCGCCGGATGCTGAGGTCCCATATTGAGAACCATTTTGTTCTCGAGCGGGTCCAGAGTAACCGTCGTATCCTGGTCCTCCAGAGCTGAAAGAATCCGGCTCCTGACAGGTTCTTCGAGTGTTCGGGTCGACATCAAGAAGGTATCTACTTTCTCGGCAATGGAATTGCGTCAGGAATCCCCATCAGGGGATAGTCTTTGCGGAGGGGGAAATGTTCGTATTCCTCCGGCATGAACATCCGTCGAAGGTCCGGGTGACCCTCGAACACCACTCCGTACATATCGAATGTTTCGCGCTCATGCCAGTTGGCCCCCGACCAGACACCGGTGACGGTCTGAACCTTTGGATGATCCGCCTCAAGTCGAAGTTTCAACCTGAGATACTGTCTGTTCTTCATCGAATACAAATTGTACACAACCTCGAAACGTCCTTCCGGAGTGTACCGGTCAACCCCGCACAGATCGACCAGCAGGGTAAAGGCAAGATCGGGATCATCATGCAGGAAGCGGCAGATGCGGACGATCTCGGCAGCGGGAACGATGACGGTCAGGTCACCGCGGAACTCGTTCGATTCGATCACCGTCCCCGGTGCAAACGCATTCAGTTTGTCGAGGATAGTCTGGTTCACGACGGTGTACTGATTCGTTCCACAGGACCTTCTTCCGGAACAAAGATCTTCTCACCGCGCAGGAAGTCACCGAGCGGCCTTTCTTCCGATACCTGACTCTGTAGCTCAAGGAGTGCTCTGAGCAGGTTTTCGGGTCGCGGTGGACAGCCGGCAACATAGACATCCACCGGCATGAACTGGTCGATTCCCTGAACGACCGAGTAGGAGCGGAACATTCCTCCGGACGAAGCGCAGGCACCCATCGAGATCACCCATTTCGGTTCCGGCATCTGATCATAGATCTTCCGGACAACCTTCGCCATTTTGTAGGTGACGGTGCCGGCGACAATCATGACATCACACTGTCTGGGTGTGAACCGCATCACCTCGGAGCCGAAGCGTGAGATATCAAATCTGGGAGAGGCAGTGGCCATCATTTCGATCGCACAGCAGGAGATCCCCATCGGCATCGGCCAGAGAGAATTCTTCCGCGCCCAGTTGATAACACTGTCCAGTCTCGTAGTCACAAAACCGTCAGCCATGGCTGCACCTAATCCCATCGTAGCGCCCCCTTCCTCAGAATGTACAGATAGCCTACCACCAGGATGCCGATGAAGACAAGCATCTCAATAAAACCGGAAACCCCGAGTTCCCGGAACTGTACCGCCCATGGATACATGAAAACAATTTCGATATCGAAAATGATGAACAACATTGCCACAAG
>JAOUDE010000268.1 GCA_029859455.1 Ignavibacteria bacterium
ATCGCGGCGGGGTTCGGAGCGAGGACAGCCTTTACTATAACCTGGAGACTGATCTCCGACTTCAAAAGGAAATTGTAAACGTCGATTTCCACTCCTTGTTTGTGTTGCAGGACTCAACACATGATATTTTTCTCCAGGACAGGGACCTGGTCAGAGTTCCTTCCCGACAGCTGACTATCTATGTTTTCGGCCAGGTGTCTTCACCCGGGCATATTCCATTCCTTGTTGATGGCGACGTCGACTATTACGTCCGAAGAGCTGGAGGGTATACGGATCGGGCTCGCCCGGACGATGTCAGGATCGTGAAGGCAAAAACCAGGCAATGGCTTTCACCACTTGAAACAAGGGTGGAAGAAGGGGACTACGTATGGGTCCCCAAGGAAGCCGAGCGGTCCTTTGCATACTACATGGCGATTATCGGACAAACCGCATCTATCATCAGCGTCGCGTTGAGCATAGTATTGATATCCTTACAGATTGGCGGGAAGTGACCTCCTGCCCCGAAATGAACCAAAAGAGGATTGATTTTAGATGACTCTCGGCAAGAGCGAAGGTGAAAAGACTACAGCCAGGGCAGATCTCACATTGTTTGAGTTCAGTGTGATTCTGGTTCGTTGGCGAATGTTTATCGCCAAGAACTTGGGAATTGTCATCCTTCTTTCAGTTGTTGTCAGCCTTCTCATGCCGAACTGGTACTCTTCAACGGTTTCGTTGTTGCCCCCCAAGAAGTCAGGAAGTCTTTTCGGTCAGGTTGCGGGATTCTCGACCGCGATGAAGGACATTACGAAAACACTGGGTGCGTTTGGTGAATCGAGTGAGGAGGTCTTCAACTACCTTGCGATTCTGAAGAGTCGCACCGCCCTGACGAAGGTCATCAACCGATTCAATCTCAGAGAAGTGTACGACTTTGATGAGGATGCGCCGATAGAGGACCTTTTGGCAGAGCTTGAAAGCAACGTCGCTCTTGAAGTACAGGAGGAGGGCAATATTACTCTTACTGTCTACGACAAGGATCCGGTGCGCGCCTCGGAGATGGCAAACTACTTTGTTTCGGTTCTGAACGATGTGAGTACTGATCTCAGCACTCAGGATGCAAGAAACAACAGGGAGTTCATCGAACATCGCTACCAGCAGGTGATGGAGGATCTTCGCACGGCTGAAGATTCACTGCAGATGTTTCAGGAGAAGCATGGAGTGTACGCTCTCCCTGAACAAACAAAAGCAGCCATCGAGGCTGCCGCCGAACTGAAGTCGCAGATTCTCTTCAAAGAGGTGGAGATCGGGTATCTTCAGCGAGTCTTCGGGATGGAAGCGCCGAAAATACGAAGCGCTCAAGCCCAGGTTCGTGAGCTCAGCGCCAAGTTCAACCAAATGCAGCATGGTGAGCCTGATGGCAGCGGCGCAAGGCCGGATGCATTGTTTCCAGCTTTGAAAGACCTTCCTGAAATCGGGGCTGATTTCGTGCGCCTTTTCCGGGCTTTTGAGATTCAGAACCGATTGCTTGAGTTCATTGTTCCGATTTATGAGCAAGCGCGCATCGAGGAACAGAAGACCATTCCTGTGGTCATGGTTCTTGATAAGGCCACTCCGGCGGAGCAAAAGTCTCGTCCGAAGCGCTCCATCATCGTCGTGATCGCTACAGCCTTGGCCTTCATCGTTAGCGTCACAGTCGTCCTTTCCGTTGAGGCGTTCAGGAAACTGCAAAACACCCCCGCACGATATGCCCGAATCCAGCGAGAGATCATCGACCCGCTCTGGTCGAGTCTGAGCGCCATCCGTAATCGGATCCGACGAACCCCCTGAACGATAAATGACCAATCTGGCTCTTCCAGATCCACACACACAGGAACGCAGGGTCCTTCTTTGGTGTGTGAGCGTCGAGGTTATGATGGTCCTTCTTTGGATCTGGAAGGGCCTCGTGTTTCTTGTTCTCCCTGTCATTGCACTGGGGGGGGTACTCCTGTTCTCGGCCTTCCTTCGTCAGGAAAAGTTCACCATCTACTTCCTCATGTTCAGCATCCTTCCGGGATCGTTGGGTTTGTTCGAGATTGGAGGAGGGAAAGCCCCCCCCATTCTCTTCTTGGACATTGCTGTGGTGTTGATCGGTGTTGCGACGCTCTGGAGAGGGATGATGACATGGCAGGGGGTGCGAGGGCTACCGCTCCTTGTCAAGCTGTTTCTGGTCTTCCTGTTCTGGTTGGTTCTGTCATCCATTCACTCGGATGATCTTGCCCGGTCACTGGCAATGGTGAGAAACTATTCCGCGGGGTTGCTCGCCTTGTTGATCACAAGGGCCGTGGTTCTGAGGGAGTCAGATGCGTTCAAAGTAGTTGCCTCCATGCTGGTCTGGGGTTGCCTTCTTTCCTTCCTTGAATTCTATCAGCTCTGGTCCCTTGGAAATCTTGGCCAATCATTCGTCGGTGTGTTTCTGCAGAAGAATCTTATCTCCCTGGACTGGGGAAGATCAAACTACCTGTCTGCCTTTGACGTGTTGTTGATCCCGATCGGAATCGCTTTGTTCCTCGGGAAGTCACAACCGCGTATCCGGCTTCTGAGCATCGTCAGCGTGGTCCTGATGACGTCTGCGCTGGTGCTCTCCCTTTCGAAGGGAGCGTTGGTTGCAGCCACAGTTTCGCTCCTGCTGGTGATTGCAAGGGGAATGAGTCCACGGGCGATTGTCCCAGTAATGATTTCCCTGACGGTCATTATCCTGATGGTTGTCCTCAATCCTCTCGGTGGTGTTCTTGTTGACCGGGTTCTGGTCTTCGACCAGGCCCTCTCGTTCCAATCGCGTCTCGTGGTCTGGGAGGAGAGCTGGAACACGTTCATGAACAACCCCCTGACAGGTGTAGGGCTGGGAAGCCTGGGCAACTATATTACCTTTGTCTCCCAGCAGAGGACCTCGGCACACAACATTTTCCTTGGATTGTTGGCAGAAACAGGCGTCGCGGGATGCCTGCTGTTCTTTGCCATGATATGCACGGCAGCGGTGGAAATTTTACGAGCCTACTCGCGGGCGACGAATGAGCTCACCAGGTTTCTTCTCTGGGGTATATTCTCCTCCCTGGTGGGCATTGTCGTTCACTCGATGGTAGAGCCGACTTTCGAGGGCTTTCAGTTTTCCATAATGGCGTGGACGATGATCGGCGTCGGAGTGAGCCTCGGCGGTCGATTGGAACCAGGCGCTTTCCCAAACGAAGGCGGTCACGATGGAGCATGAGTTCCGGCTGAAAGCAATTCAGGGGTTTGGTTGGAACCATGCTAACAAGCTTGCAGAATACGGGATTCTATACGTATTTTCACTTGTCCTCGCGCGGTTTCTGGGAGCCGAGGAATATGGTGTGTACTCTGTGGTTATCAGCGTCATCTCCCTCCTTCTTGTGATCAGCTCGATCGGGTTTGATCAGGCATTGAACAAGTTTGTAGCCCAGTTGAGCGAACCCCGACAGATTGAACAGCTTCGCTTCCTCGTCCGACGCCTCGGTCTCATCCGTCTCGGCAGTCATGTTCTGCTGAGCGGTGGGCTCCTTGTATTCCGATATCAAATCAGCGTTCTGTTCAAGAACGATGGAATTGCGCAGTATCTGGAGATAATGTCGCTGTATATCCTCTTCAAGGGGATGGGGGATTTTCTGGCGAACGTTTTTATCGGCAAGCTGGAAACGAAAATTGTTTTCATCGTCAACACGGTGAACCGTGTCCTTCTTCTCGCTGTTGGTACTTTCTTGCTGACAGGAGGGTTTGGGCTGTTTGAGGTTCTGGTGGTGTTCGCCGGTGTGAGTGGTCTCACGTTCCTCATCTTTCTGATAAAGAGCAAAAGTCAGATCTTCGGGCGGGAGGCATACCTCCCGCTCAGCTCCGTCTTCTCCTTTGCGGCAGCCAATTGGCTTTTTCTGATCGTGGGGATCGGACTGGGGAGATATTCTGATATGGTCCTGCTTGGAGGGATCAAGGGGGCTGGAAACGAAACGGGGTTTTATGACCTCGCGTACTCTCTGACGATGGCGATCGAGTTTGTTTTTGCGATGGGTTTCATGGGAGTTGTCCTTTCGGTGTTCTCGAAGCTCGCGCACTCAGACCCTGC
>JAOUDE010000269.1 GCA_029859455.1 Ignavibacteria bacterium
CGAACACAAGGCATCTCTTGAATCGTGCGCAACGCTGGAACGCGCGGGGATGGCAGTCACACGGATTCCGGTCGGACAGGACGGGACGTTCGCCATTGAGGAACTGGAGCGGGTGTTACGGCAGGAGACAGTCCTCGTTTCGATCATGGCGGCCAACAACGAGATTGGAACAATTGCGCCGCTTGAGAAGATCGGCGCTCTCTGCCGTGACCGGAAGATTCTGTTTCACACCGACGCCGCTCAGGGAGCGGGCAAATTTCCGATCGACGTCACGGCGATGCGAATCGATTTGCTGTCGCTCACGTCGCACAAGATGTACGGTCCGAAGGGTGTCGGTGCTTTGTTCGTCCGGAGGCGGGACTCCAGAATTCCCCTGGTCCCTCAGTCCGAAGGAGGAGGCCATGAACATGGGTACAGGTCCGGAACGTTGAACGTTCCGGGCATCGTGGGTTTTGGAAAAGCGGCAGAGGTAGCGGGGACAGAGATGAAGGATGAACAATCCCGGGTCGCCCGTCTCCGTTCGTTGCTGGTTGACGGGATCCGGCAATGTATCCCGGATCTGCGGGTGAACGGAGGAGAGGCCAACCGTCTTCCCGGGAACGCGAACCTGATGCTTCCGGGGGTTATGGCTGACCAGTTGATGATTGAAATGAAAGAGGTGGCGGTTTCAGCCGGGTCCGCATGCAGTTCATCCAATCCTGCGCCGTCTCATGTGTTGAAATCGATAGGCCTTACCGATGAAGAGGCTCGTTCATCGATCCGGTTCGGAATCGGACGGTTCAATACAGAGGAAGAGATACGATACACAGTCGAAAGGATCCGCCGGTTCGTCCTGGAGAATTCACCATCCATCCACCAATCAGCAGTCTCATGAAAAAAGCGACAGAGGTTCTCGACAACGAAGCGGAGGTTCTGGGGTTCCTCAGGACCCAGTATCCGATCTATCATCAGTCCAACATTTTTTTCCGCGACATCCAGTACGGAATCAGAACGATGCTGGAACGGAAGGGGGTCAGGGTTGGTTACACGGATGCCGAACGTCTCGCGCGTGATTTTGCCGAGCGGCTCGAAAAGAAGAAGATGTTCGTCAGGATCGATGGACAGAGCTGGGTTGTTCGCAACGAAGAATTCAGGACCGAGCCGGTGAAACGCCAGGTGCCGGCGAAGCCGGCGGCAAAACCGGCAGCGGCGGCATCCGGAGCCGGACTTCCGCCGTTGAAAAGTGCCGCACCGGCCGGTGGGGGTCTTCCGCCTCTGAAAAGCTCTGCGCCCGCTTCAGGCGGAAAGATCGCCTCTCTTCCCCCGCTCAAGAGTTCCGCTCCGGCCGGAGGGAAGCCTGCGCCTGCCGCGCCGGCGGCTCCAAAACCGGCACCGGCAGCAGCACAACCGGTGCCTGAAAAAAAGAAAGAGGCTGCGGTCGCCAAACCACCGGCGCCTGGACCGGGCGGGCTGCCACCTATCACCAGCTCCGTCCCGGCAGGAAAGAAATAGCAGAGACAATGAACGCCCGATCAAGAACGCACAACAGAGAGAAAAATGGCAACTGAGAATCAGACAATTGAAGAGCTCGCGGGAAAAGAATACAAGTACGGATTCATTACCGATATTGAATCTGATACAGCCCCCCGCGGTCTGAACGAGGATATCATCCGGTTCATCTCCGCGAAAAAGGAGGAGCCCGAATGGCTCTTGGAATGGCGTCTCAAGGCGTTTCGTCACTGGCTGACGATGGAAGAGCCGGATTGGCATAATGTGCACTACCCGGCCATTGACTATCAGAACATCATCTACTACTCAGCGCCGAAAAAGAAGACGGAGTTGAAGAGTCTGGACGAAGTGGATCCGGAGCTTCTCCGTACCTATGAGAAGCTGGGGATCTCACTCGCTGAGCAGGAGCGGCTGGCCGGTGTCGCCGTCGACGCGGTGTTCGACAGTGTCTCGGTTGCAACGACGTTCAAGGGAAAGCTGAATGAGCTTGGCATTATCTTCTGTTCATTTTCCGAGGCGGTCAGGGATCACCCTGAACTTGTAAAGAAATGGCTCGGATCGGTTGTACCGGCGGGAGACAATTTTTTCGCCGCGCTGAATTCGGCCGTCTTCACCGACGGGTCGTTCTGCTACATCCCGAAGGGTGTGCGCTGTCCGATGGAACTCTCCACCTATTTCCGGATCAATGCCGCGGATACCGGTCAATTCGAGCGGACCCTGATTGTGGCTGAGGAGGGGAGCTATGTCAGCTACCTGGAGGGATGTACCGCGCCGATCAGGGATACGAATCAGCTTCATGCAGCAGTCGTTGAGCTTGTCGCTCTTGATGACGCGCAGATCAAGTATTCGACCGTACAGAACTGGTATCCCGGTGATAAGGACGGGAAGGGCGGGATCTACAATTTCGTAACAAAGAGGGGAAAATGCGCCGGTGTGAACTCCCGGATCTCCTGGACCCAGGTTGAAACCGGTTCTTCGATCACGTGGAAATATCCGAGTGTTCTCCTTCAGGGAGACAATTCCGTCGGTGAATTCTATTCGGTCGCTCTGACGAACAACAGACAGCAGGCGGATACCGGGACGAAGATGATCCATATCGGCAGGAACACCAGAAGTACGATTGTCTCGAAAGGGATCTCCGCAGGGTTCGGCAACAACTCATACCGCGGCCTGGTGAGCATTCAAAAAGGCGCAGAGCGCTCGCGGAATTTCTCCCAGTGTGATTCTCTTCTGCTCGGGGACAAATGCGGTGCACACACATTCCCCTACATCAAAGTGAAGAACACCTCCTCGAAGGTCGAGCATGAAGCGACCACCTCGAAAATCGGGGAAGATCAGATTTTCTATTGCACCCAGCGGGGACTCTCCACTGAGGATGCCGTCAATATGATCGTGAACGGTTTTTGCAAGGAAGTCTTCAGGGAACTGCCGATGGAGTTCGCCGTCGAAGCGCAAAAGCTCCTCGGGGTGAGCCTCGAGGGAAGCGTCGGTTAGAATACATTTTATGATACAACCATAAGAGAAAACGACAATGACTATGCTTGAAATAAAGAATCTGCACGCCACAGTGGACAACAAGGAAATTCTGAGGGGCGTCAACCTCACAGTCCGTGCCGGGGAAATCCACGCGATCATGGGTCCGAACGGTTCCGGAAAGAGCACGCTCGCCCAGGTGCTGGCCGGCCGGCAAACTTATGAAGTTCAGGAAGGCGAAGTACTGTACCGAGGAAAGGATCTCCTTGAAATGTCAGTCGAAGACAGAGCCCGCGAGGGAGTCTTCCTCGCGTTCCAGTATCCGGTTGAAATTCCGGGGGTAACCACGAGCTATTTTCTCAAGGCTGCCCTGAACTCGGTGCGGAAGCACAGGGGAGAGGAAGAACTGGATGCGATGGAGTTTCTGGCGCTCGTCAAAGAGAGGGCGAAGCTTGTTGAAATGGAGCAGAGCTTCCTTCAGCGCTCCGTGAACGAGGGCTTCTCCGGGGGCGAGAAAAAACGGAATGAAATCTTCCAGATGGCAGTTCTGGAGCCGAAGCTCGCCGTGCTGGATGAAACAGACTCCGGTCTGGATATTGATGCGCTCAGGATCGTGGCTGATGGCGTCAACAAGTTGCGCCGTCCCGACAATGCAGTCATCGTTGTCACGCATTATCAGCGCCTTCTCAACTATATCGTTCCAGACTTCGTCCATGTGCTGATGAATGGCAGGATTGTCCGCTCCGGCGGGAAGGAGCTGGCGCTTGAGCTGGAAAAGCGCGGATATGACTGGATGAAGGTCGAGGCAACGGTGGAGGCGGGCTCATAATGACGGATCATCTTCAAAACAGTGCTGAATGGTTTGCGTCGAGTTTCGCGAGGTTCGAAGAGAGCCTGAACGGAGAATCCGGTTCGAAACTGCACGCTGTCCGCAGGGATGCGATGGAACGTTTTTCCCGCACGGGGTTCCCGACAACGAAGGATGAAGAATGGAGATTCACCAGTCTGGCGTCGATGGCGAAGATCCCATTCGCACCGGCGCTGACGCCTGAACCGGTCTCCGTCGATCCGGAGGTGCTGAAGAAACTGGTGTTCGGTGATTTGCATACGATTCGTCTTGT
>JAOUDE010000018.1 GCA_029859455.1 Ignavibacteria bacterium
GCGGCCTAAAAAGGCTACACTACAAAAAACGCTTATTGCGGCTCATTTGCGGCAATGTGAGAATTGTCACGGCCAGAATGCAACATGAGTACTACTTCTTTGCAACCACGCTGATATGCCCCCCCCTGTTGTCCGCCGTATATTGGAACCACGAAAACGACGAGAACAACATTCAACAATAATCAATTACGTCAGGGGGATGTCACAATGAAACAGTTACTCTTTGGGTTCGTGCTGGTGTGTGCCGTTACTGTCATGGGCTGCGACAACCAGGGTATCATGGACCCTGTCCAGGAGCCACTGTCCGGTACTGTCAGTCAGGCGATTGCCGACAATCAGGACGGCCCGCATGTCAAGACCATCGTCATCAGCAGATTGCTTGAGAATGCAGATGTGACGAAAGCATACTTTGTGTCGGGTCTGATTCGCTACACGATGGAAGAGAACCGCGCAGCCAGGGGTTTTGATGGACCGGGTTTGAGCAGCTATACGATTCAGAGTGAAATTCACGGCAACATTTCACCTGCAAACAATGATCTGGTCCTCTGGACATTTTCGGACAAACAGGATAACTCTGTTTCGCTTGGTCAATACCCCGCAACCGTCGCGCTCCCCTGTGTCCTGAGCGGCCGGTCTGACGGTGCAGTGTTGCACGTCAAGCTCGGCGTATCGGGCTCAGGAATGGAACTGATCGATCTCTGGATTGAAGTACCGGGCATCGAGCCGGGCGTCGATACAAACTGACACACTCTGTTAGAACGGCCGAAAGGCGCTGAACAAGAAGCCCTCTTTGATAAATTCAAAGAGGGCTTCCCTTTTCTGCCGCCGCCTGATCCTCGGCGATATTCCTACTCTCTAAAGGCGATTCGTCGAAGCAGGTCCCGGAACCGCGCATCGGAACGGAGACTGTCCCAGCCCGGGTGCGTCTTCAGGAACACAAGGCCGCCGGACTTCCGGTCAACCGCCCGGTTGAGATACTGAACACCTCGAAAATCAGACCCTGCGCAAAATAGGGTTCACCTATCGACAGGTGACATGAAATAACTCCCGCTTTCCGTGATTTGTCTTTTCAGGAGGTGATTCCTATATTGCTCTCACCCTCTGTTGTCACCCGACGTTCCATGGCAGCCGGAGGTGTCGCTCGTTCGCTTCGTTGTTCTTTCCCCTCACATGTTCAGACAATATTGGAAGCCTGAAATGAAACTCTCATACGTTCCTCTCCTTCTGCTCCATATTGGCATCCCGGCTATGAGCCAGCTCCCCCCGGGAGGGACGACCGATTTCTACGTCAGCAGTTACAGCGGCGACGAGGTTGCCGTGTACGACTCAACAGGAGTATACCAGAGGAGCTTTTCCGCATCCGGACTCGATGCCCCGCGCGGAATCGTCTTCGCCCCGAACGGTCTTCTGTACATTGCGAGTCAGAACAACAGTACGATCTTCCTGTTTGACGAGAACGAGCAATTCGTCGCGAGCTTCAGCGACCCGGCATTGAACAATCCAACAGGAATGGCGATCAGCCCCTCAGGAGAACTTTATATCTGCAGTTTCAACAACGATCAAGTCGTTGTTTTCGACCTGGACGGAAACCTCCAGCGGACGATCACCGGAGGGAATATGAACGGACCGAACTGCGGTGCGTTTGATTCGGCAGGGAACCTTTTTGTTTCCAGCGCACTGACAGGAACGGTGATCAAGTTTGACCCTGACGGCAATTTTCTCATGGAGTTCACCGGCGGCGGCCTTTCCTCACCGATGGGGATTGCCCGCGATGCAGGCGATACCCTTTATGTCGCGGGAGGAGGCTCCCATAATATCGTGAAGTTTGACACGGAGGGAACATACCTCGGGCAGCTCACGCATCCTGATCTCACCGGTCCGCAGGGAATCGCATTCGACGAGAGGGGACATTTCTTCTCATCATCGTTCTACCTGAACACCGTTGTGGAGTTCGACGGAGATGACCAGTACGTCAGGACGATCAACGAGGGTGGGTTGCAGGTGCCGAGAAGCATCGCCTTCCGTCCCGAGGATGCGACAACCTCGGTCGGGTCGGACCGGCCGCTCCCTGCCTTCAGGCTGGCACAGAATTTTCCGAACCCGTTCAATCCTGTCACCCATATCCTCTTCGATCTTTCCGAAACCGCCGGTGTGAGCCTGAGGGTCTACGATCTCCTTGGAAGGGAAGTCGCAACGCTCGTCAATGAAACAAGGCCGCCGGGTAGCTACACCGAAGAATTCTCGGCGGAACAGCTTTCGAGCGGCGTGTACCTGTACCGGCTCAGCACAGGGAACCGATCGGTGGTCCGCCGTATGATCCTGAGCAGGTAGCGTAATGCTTCATACGAACAGCCTGTCAACAGGAGCGGATCGGTCGGGTCGCCCGAACACGGGCTAGTCGACATCCAGGGCAACGGTGGGTATGAAGGAGCGATCAAACCGCTCGATGCCGTCCGGCCCCTTCTCTCTCAGTTCCTTCTTTCCCGATCCGATCGCGTCGAGAAGTTGATCGACGCTGATCCCCAGAAACGCCGGAGGAAACAGCCTGAGCTTCTCCTCCGCTTTCTCAAAGTTCCTCAGGGCTCCTCCATACCGTTTCTTCTCGAGGACGAGATGGTAGGCTGCAGCGATCTGAATAATGCCCTGGAAGAAGATTCTGCTTTCATCGGGCACCCTGAGCCATACGCTTTCCCAGGCCTCATGAGCATCCCAGAACTTCCTGTTATTGAAAAGCTCCCACCCTTTTCGATACGCACTCTGCTCACTCTCCCCCAACACCGGTTCCATCAGTCGGCTCCGGTCGATCTCCTCCGGCTTTTTCTTTGGTATTCGCATGGCGCTCATTCCGATCCGTCGTCTCCGTCGGGCGGTGTCACTTCCTTTCCTGACGTTCATACACTTCGCGCTCGCCGAGAATGACAGGAAGCTGATAGCGTTCTGCCCGGGCACGGTCCGTCGCCATGAGTTTCACGAACTCCTCGGATCCTTGATGGGTATAAAGTTCGGCCACCGGATGTCTGAGGCAGTCGAGAACGGCGTTGGCAACACGTTCAGGTGAAACGACTCCTTCGACCGGAGGAAGAGCTGTGCCCCTTTCTGCGGCGATCCGTTTCACAGCGGGTCCGGACTCGGAAAAAAACGGCAGCATCGGGCGACCCTCTGTCACGTTCGCCCATTCCGTCATGACCCCTGCAGGGCAGACAACCGTCGCATGAATGCCGGTCTCCGCCAGTTCCGCGCGAAGAGCATGTGTAAAACCGACACAGGCATGTTTCGCTGCGACGTAGGCACTGTTGTAGGGATAGCCGACCTTGCCAGCCATGCTTGCCACGTTGATGATATGTCCTGACCCTCTCCGGCGCATTTCCCTCAATGCCGGCCTGGTCGTGTACCAAAGGGCAAACGTGTTGAGTGCGAACATATGTTCGATGACTTCATCCGTTGTATCCTCGACGGAGCCGAAGTGCCCTCGCCCTGCATTGTTGACAAGAACATCGACCGACCCGTGCTTCGAGATGCAGGTCTGCACCATCGCTTCTGCCTCAGACCGCCTTGTGACATCACCGCAAACAACGGTCGCGGTGCCGCCTTCCTGCCTGATCTTCCCGGCGACGGCGTCCAACATCTCCTGCCTCCGGCCGGTCAGTATCACCTTCATACCCGCCGTGGCCATCAATCCAGCCAGAGCTGCGCCGATCCCGGATGATGCCCCTGTGATGACCGCTGATTTTCCTTCAAGCATGTGGCTCTCGTCCCTTCCAGGCTGCCTGGCAACCTGCTTTAACATGTTGTTTTACAAAGAGTTGTGAGGATTATCGTGAATATTTACGAAACCGCTTGACAACCGGGATATTTCTTATTAAATTAATTGCGAATAGGTTAAAAGAGTAAAGCGGGTAAATCAAGTCCCCCATTCGCTTACTCGCAGGAATCATCGGACAAAATCTTGTCGGGGGACATCATGACAAAGCCCAACTCCAACAACCCGCTTCCTCTGAAGCCGCACAATGGCTCGTCATCACCCCTCTCGGCCGACCAGGTGCGGCGAATTGAATTACTGAAATTACAGAAAGAACTTCAACGCCGTGAAGTGGAGAGGGAAGCGTGGCTCCGGGCGTCAACCCCGAGAAATGCATTCACCGATGGCACTGTTTCAAAGATCATTGTCAAACCTGCCCAATCCCATCAGAAGCCTCCGCGAGCCGAGCTGACTTTCTTCTCGAAACTCCGTCTCGGCAAATTCCTCGAATAGGTTGTTTCCCCCTGTTGGAAACTCAGAGCGCAATTCTCTATATTCTCACAGGTTGATCGTTCCAGTCTCACCACAATCTGCCTTTGTCCGGCTATTTTAGCCATTCCTTTTCACCCATCCTTGGAGCTTTGCTTGGCCCGTCAGCGTATTTCAGAGAAGCAGATCACTGAACTGATTTCCTGTCTTCGGGAGATTGCGTACAACCTCTGGTGGTCATGGCATCCTTCCGCACAACAGTTGTTTCACGAACTTTCACCTTTTTTCTGGGAAGAAAGCACTCATAACGCCGTCGAGGTCCTGGACTGGATCTCCGGTCAGGAACTGAAAGGGCGGCTGCAGAACCCCGCGTTCTTCAAACGGGTAGAAGCTGTTTGCAAGAAATACCGGACATATCTCGACAAGAAGAATACCTGGGCGGCAAAACATGCCGCCGCTCTGAAGGGACCGATTGCGTACTTCAGTGCTGAGCTGGGGCTTCATGAAAGCCTTCGTATCTATTCTGGAGGCCTCGGGATCCTCGCCGGCGACCATACGAAATCCGCGAGCGATCTCGGAATTCCATTCATCGCGGTGACGCTCTTCTACCGGCAGGGATACTTCCGGCAAACTGTTTCGAATGACGGCTGGCAGCAGGAACAGTATCCTGCCTATGATCCTGCCAAGCTTCCGATCCGGCCTGTTATGGACAAGAAGGGAAAGCGTGTCTTCTCGACGGTTGAAATCGACAACGCCACCGTCGCGTTCTGCGCATGGAGCGTGGAAGTCGGAAGAGCGCGGGTTCTCCTTCTGGATACGGACCTCCCGGAGAACGAGCAGCGATACCGGGATCTTACTGCCCATGTGTACGGAGGTGACCAGGCGAACAGAATCGGCCAGGAGGTCCTCCTCGGCATTGGAGGCGTTCGGATGCTGAGAGCGATCGGCGTCAAACCACACCTCTTCCATATGAACGAGGGCCATTCCGCTTTCCTCACACTGGAACTGCTTCGCGAACAGCTTCATGCAAAGAAGGGGATGGAGGCCGCGGTCCGTCACGTACGCAGGCGTTGTTTCTTCACGACGCACACGCCGGTACCGGCGGGGCATGACCGGTTCGACCGGTCACTCATGGCATGGGCTCTTACCGGGTTCGCTGAATCGCTCGGTCTCACCATTGACGCCCTGATGGACTTTGGACGAATTCAACCCGGGAATGCCGATGAAACATTCACCATGACCGTGCTGGCTCTGAAGATGTCACGCGGTGCCAATGGCGTGAGTGCGCTACATGGGTCCGTCAGCCGGAACATGTGGAAGGAGCTGTTCCCCGGCCAGCCTGAAGACCAGATTCCGATCGGCTCGATAACCAATGGGATTCACACGCCCGGCTGGGCGGCACATACCGCGTCGCAGTTCTGGACGGTCCGCCTTGGCGAACAGTGGATCGATAAACTTCACGATCCCTCCCTCTGGAAGCGGGTTCTGAGCGGAGCAACCGTGACGGATGAGGATCTCTGGGGACTGAGAACCATCCTCCGCCGTGAACTTGTCGAGGCAGCCCGGCGGCGGCTCAGGGAGTCCCATGTCATCGCCGGAGGAGCCCCGATCGGTCCCCGCTCATTTGACAACGTTCTTTCCCCGCATGCCCTCACTATCGGTTTTGCCCGACGCTTTGCGACATACAAGCGGGCGCCTCTCTTCTTCAGGGACCTTGAATGGGCGTTGCGCATCCTGCTCGACCAGGACCGGCCCGTCCAGATGGTTTTTGCGGGAAAGGCTCACCCGCGCGACGATGCCGGCAAACAATTCATTCAGCAGATCGTCAATATCTCTCGTCGCCAGGACCTTTTCGGCAAGGTGGTTTTCCTCGAAAACTACGACATCAATATTGCCCGGCATATTATTGCAGGCGCTGACATCTGGCTCAACACACCCCGCAGGCCGATGGAGGCCAGCGGCACGAGCGGGATGAAAACAATCATCCACGGGGGATTGCAGGTCAGCACAATGGACGGCTGGTGGCGTGAGGGGTACGACGGCATGAACGGATGGAAGATCGGGGAGGACAAAAACTACGAGAGCGAAACCGCACAGGATGAGGCAGATGCCGGATCACTCCGGCATGTGATTGAAAACGAGGTGATCCCGCTGTTCTTTGACCGTGGCGCGGACGGTATTCCGCACAAATGGCTCAAACGCGTTCGTCACTCCATCGCCACGCTGGCCCCGCAGTATAACACCCACCGGATGGTGATCGAATATGCGCAGAAGTATTATCTGACCGGCAGCTGATCTCCGCCCTCTTCCGGAATCAGCAAGCGCAGTCCGTTCAGGATAACGGCCAGTGCAGCCCCGTCATCGGCGAGGATTGCCATCCAGAGAGTCGCGTAACCGGTCATCGAAAGCACCAGGAACACACCCTTCACGGCAAGCGCGATCGCGATATTCTGCCGCACCACATTCATCGCCTTCCGGCTCAGTTGGAAGATCATCGGCAGCTTGTTCAGGTCATCCGACAGCAGAACAACATCCGCCGTCTCGAGCGTCGTGTCAGCCCCGCTGACACCCATCGCAATGCCGACAGTAGCAGCCGCCATCGCCGGCGCGTCGTTCACGCCGTCGCCCACCATCGCCACAGGACCATATTCATTCTGAAGATTGCTGATCGCATGGACCTTCGCCTCAGGAAGCATCTCTCCCTGCACCTGGTTCACGTTCAGCTCCTCACCTAATGCGTGAACCGTTTCCACGCGGTCGCCGGAGAACAGAGCCATCTGATCGATGCCCGACAATCTCAGCCGGGCAAGCGCTTCCTTCCCACCCGAGCGGGGAGTATCACGTACGCCGATGATGCCGAGAGGACCAGCCGCCCCGCCGACCACCAGGCCGGTTTTTCCCTGGGCCGAAAGCTTTGCGAGCCTGTCCTCGAAAACCTCACTCACCGCCCCATGCCGCCGCGTGAACTCCAGGTTCCCTGCAAAACACCGCTCCCCGTTGACGACACCCCTCACACCAAGCCCCGGAAAGGATTCAAATCCCTCAACCGACAGCTGCCGGAACGGAACCTCCGCCCGGTCCGCAGCCACCAGAACAGCAGCCGCCACCGGGTGCTCCGATCTGTCCTCCAGGGCCGCTGCAACGGTGAGAAGAAATTCAGGCTTCGTACCATCGAACGGGATGATATCCGTGACCGCCGGCCGGCCCTCGGTGAGCGTTCCGGTCTTGTCGAAAGCGATGACCCGCGTCCGGCTTAGTTTCTCCAGCTGAAGACCTCCCTTGATCAGAACCCCTCTCCTGGCAGCACTGGTGATCGCGCTGACAATCGTCACGGGGGTAGAAATGACAAGAGCACACGGACAGGCGATCACCAGGAGCACGAGTGACCGATAGAACCAGTCTGCAAACGGCTCGGAAAAGATCAGAGGAGGGACGAGGGCTGTCAGAACCGACAGAACGAATACCGCCGGGGTGTACACAGCGGCAAACCGCTCCAGGAACATCTGAACGGGAGCTCGTTTTTCCTCAGACCTCTCCACGAGGTGGATCATGCGGGAAAGAAGCGTCCCCTCAAATCTCCTCGTCACCCGGACATGGAGAGAGCCGCGCTGATTCAAGGATCCGGCGTAGACCTCGGTCCCCGGTCCTTTGAGCACAGGCAGAGATTCACCCGTGATCGCCGCCTGATTCACCTCTGAGGATCCTTCAACCACCTCTCCGTCCAGGGCAATCCTCTCCCCGGGAAGCAGGAGAACAATCTCTCCCGGCTGAACCTCAGCAGACGGGACGACAATTCTCCGGCCGGACCGAACAACGGTCGTCTCGCTCGGCGCTGACTCCATCAGCGATTCCACCGCCCTTCGTGTCCGCGCAATGCTGTATGATTCCAGCGCAAGTGAGAGTCCGAAAAGGACAATCACAGCAGCCCCTTCCGCCCATTCGTCAATGGCGAGCGCTCCGCCGACGGCGGCCGTCATCAGCACATTCATGTCGAGCGCGCCGGAGCGGAGGGCCCTCCATGCCTTCGGAAACACGTTCCAGCCGCCCACCACGATCGAGACGAGCAGCATTCCTCTCGAAAGAAGAGACGTCCCCGTCATTTCCTGAGCAATGATGCCGGAAAGGGCCAGAACCGCGGCGCCCGCGACGACAATCGCATCCCCGTGGCGCGCCCACAGGGAATCCCCATCCTGGTTGTCACGGCTGTTCCGGATCCCGAACCCTGCCCGGGTGATCACACTTCTCAGTCTGGCTTCTTCAACCCCTTTGTCTATGACTAGTTCCCCTGTCAGAACGTGGTACCGGTAGGATCCCTCACCGACCAGGGCATCGAGCTTCTTGCGAAGCAACACCTCCTCTGACGCGCAACATATGCCGGAGACGTAGTAGCGGGAGTCTGCATTCTTCTCCTTCATCCCCGGCTGCCTCCGGAGGCTTCCTTCACATGATGGACTCCAACGCGGATCAGGTCCTGGATATGATCGTCATCGAGCGTATAGTACACCATCTTGCCTGCTTTCCGGTATTTCACCAGCCTCATCGTCTTGAGGAACCGGAGCTGATGAGAAATAGCAGACTCCGAAACTCCCAGCAGGCTGGCAATATCGCACACGCAGAGTTCTTCCCGCGAGAGCGCCGTCATGATCTTCAGGCGGGTCATATCACCAAGGACCTTGAATGTTTCGGTCAGTGCTTCCAGCGTCGATTCTGCAGGAATGGCCCTGCGCGCAGAGGCCACCTCCCTGCTGTGCACATAGGTTACATCACAGGTCTCGATATTCTTCCTTTTCACAACACCTCATCAATGTGATATATGAGCATATATTCAGATATGTACCAAAGAACAAGTTTTCACTGAAATAGTCAATTTCCCGCTATGAATTCTCGAAGCTCGCTTCGAAAATAGCGAACTGTTGTATCGCCTCACTCCCATTTGTCACCGACAAGAGTGACCCCTGCAAGGCGATTCCGTGCTCTGCAGTTCTGGCCCGGGAATTGTCCCGCACTGAATGTAGCTAAGATGCTTGCGACAAGACTCAACAAGCGGGGGGTGGGACGGTCAAGAGCAGCGACCCTGTGGGAGATCGCGCCGGTCGACAGCGTTGGAGATGCAGGACGGTTTCCTTCCCTGAAATTCGACGGACAGGGAAATGAGTGGCGATCCCGGAGGGATCACCCGGTTAACGGAGGATATTCCCGCTCTACTGTTTGAAGGCGGGAGACAATGAAGCGATACAGCGGGTACGACGTGGCCACACAGACAATCATAAACCCTGCCCCGGCGATCAGGTCAACGACGTAGTGATATCGGTGGTACACCGTGGCGATGATCAGAAGCGTTCCGATTCCATACATCACGTAACGAACCTTCGCGTTGAACCGGGCACTCATATACATCAGCACCAGGGTCATCATGGTATGCCCGCTCGGAAAGACATCCCGCTGTGTACCGGCTATTGCCACCTCGTTCGGTACGCCCATTGGAACGGATCCCCCTGCATTGACAAACCACCGGAGATACGGGGTCAGCAAAAGTCCCGGGAGTTCAGTATCGAGCTGGCTGAATTCATGCAGAGTAAACCGCGGGCCGACAGCCGGCAGGATAAAGTAGCCAAGGTATGACAGGAAGAACCCGTATACGACGGTGAACATGAAGTAATGAAACAGCGTACGGTTGTCGCGCCGAAAGAATTCGGAGCCGAGCAGAAAGAACAAAAAATAGAACGAAGTATATGCGATCTGCAGCACTTCCGTAACCAGCGGATGATTGTATTGCATGATCCACTCCGTCGGGTTCACTCCGAACAACCAGCGATCAGCGGCAATCAACCAGTCGTCATAATCATTCCCGAAGTGCAACGGCTTGATGATGAAATACAGTTCCTTGAAGGAAAAGAACACGATCGGGGCAACATACCAGTTGTGGATGAGGCGCAGCGTGGCGGAATCAGAGCGCTGTCTGGCAGCACCGAGAATCAGGATAAGTGCAACCGCACAGCAGTTGATGAGGACAAGGATGTACCAGTTCGGGATCCGGTACGCAAACACGAGGCTGACAAGGGACAGGATCCCCAGAAAACCGATGACGAGTACATCGGCCGTGTGGAGCGTTCTGGTAATACTCCGGAGGCTGCTCACCGGCGTCCTGTCATATATATAGCCATGTGATGAACCCGAAATAGATGAGCAAACCGATTGCATCGTTTGCAGTCGTGATGAACGGACCCATTGCCATGGCCGGGTCAATCTCGAAGGTATTCAGAACAAACGGGACCAGGGAACCCACCAGCGTCGCGTTGATGACGACAGCAAGGAGGGCCAGGGACACTGTGATTCCGAACCAGAAATCGCTGAGCCAGTAGTACGAAAACGCAAAGAGGAACATGCTCAGGATAATTCCATTGACGAACGCGACAAGGCTCTCCTTGAGAAACCGCCGTCCGATATGAGCCGATCTGATCTCACCGACGGCGAGAGCCCGAACCACAATCGCTGATGACTGGATACCGGCATTCCCCCCCATCGCCATGATGATCGGTATGAAGAACGCGGAGGCGATGATCTCGCTGAGCGGAGCCTCGAATTGCTTGAGAACAAGAGCGGACAGAAGCTGGCCGATGAAGCCGAGAATCAGCCACGGGAGACGGATGCGGGAGGTCGCAAGGACCGACGACGAAGACTCCTCCGTCCCCGAAAGACCGGCCATCCGTTCGATATCCTCCGTAGCCTCTTCCTTGATGACATCCACGACGTCATCGATGGTGATTCTGCCGATGATATGGTTATTCTCGTTGACAACGGGAACCGACACAAGGTCATATTTCTCGATGATGTTCGCCACCTCTTCCTGATCCATGTCCGCTTTCACGCTCACCGCCGGCTGCATCACGCGCGACATCCGCCTTCCGGGACCCTCGATAATCAGATTTCCTACCGGGAGAAAACCGAGGAGCACTCCTTCATGGTCAACCACATACAGAACATCAAGGTCCAGCCCCTTCGTCGCAAACTCCCGCGCCTTTCTGATCGCGGTTTTCACGGTATCCGTCGAGAACACCTTGAGCACCTCCGTCCCCATGATGCCGCCGGCACTGTCCTCCGGATACCGAAGAAGACTCTCGAGGGACGCCGCTTCATCGGCCTCGATCGTTCCAAGAACCTTGTCGGCAACAGGGGCCGGCAGATCAGCAACCAGGTCGGCTGCGTCGTCAGACTCGAGCTCACCGACAATCGAGGTCAGCCTCTCGGGGGAAAGAAATGCCAGAACCTGCTCACGCGCGGTCTCTCCCAGTTCAGACACCACCTCGGCAGCGATTTCATGAGAAAGGAGTCCCAGGAGATACTGCTGGTCCTCCTGGTCCACATTCTCGACAAGGTCAGCGATGTCGGCAGGGTGAAGGTCAGCCAAGATGTTGAGCAGGCTGCTTCCTGCGCCGTCCCGGATCAACTCCCGGATATCGTCCAGCAGCTCATCATCCACCTCAAGCGTCCGTACGCGGGCCGGCGCGTGTGTCCGTCCGGACCGTTCCTCTGCGTTAGAGTCCTTTGACAATCGTTCTCCTGTCATACAACAAATTACTCAATTCCACGAGCTCTCCCACCGAGAGATCTTCAGGCCGCCTCCGGAGGTCGAACTGATCCCCGACCTCCGGAGGTTGCGTGCCGAGGAAACTCCTCAACGAATGGCGGAGCATCTTCCTTCTCTGCCCGAATGTTGCCCGGACCATCAGGCGGAAGAATTCTTCATCACGTGCCGGGAACGGAGGTCTGGCATACGGTGTAAGCTGAATCACGGATGACCACACCTCCGGCCTCGGAACAAAAACGGTCGGGGGGACATCGAACAACCTGCTGACTGAGGCATAATACTGAGAAAGAACCGACGGGATCCCGTACTCCTTTGAACCGGGTCCTGCAACAATTCTCTGACCCACCTCCCTCTGGACCATCAGGGTGGCGTCCTTGACTGAACTCCTGCTTGAAAGGATATGAAAGAGAATGGGGCTTGTGATATTGTACGGAATGTTTCCGAGGACCCTCACGGTCGTACCGTGATTCCGGGCAGTACTCTTCAAATCGAACTGCAGGAAGTCCTGACAAATGATCTCGACGGAGCCTGTTGTGAACCGTAGACTCAGTTTCTCAACCGCCCTCGGATCGATCTCCACCGCAACCAGATGCCGGACATTCCCCTCCAGATGCTCGGTTAGAGAACCCTGCCCGGGGCCGATCTCCACAAACACATCCGACCGCTCAGGACGGACGGCGCGGATGATCTTGCGCGCAGTGTTCTTATCAACCAGGAAGTTCTGTCCGAGTGATTTTCGCGGACGGAGGAACCCTGCCCGGTCAGGGACCATCTTTTTTCTTGAAGGGGTCGAAATCCTTCAGCAGGTCACCCGCTTTCTTCTTTAACTCTTCTTCGAGTTTTTTCTTCTCGGCATCAAGTTTCTGCTTGACCAGATCTTCCGCCTTCTTTTGAGCCCGATCTGTCTTCAGTGCCAGTTTCGGGCTGTCTGACGTACCGGTCACACTGAAGTCGAGCCGGATCCTCCCGGATTCATCCTTGAACAGCTCGGCGGCCTGGCCAACATAACCGGCGACGCCCGGGAGTTTAATTTTGTCCGCTGTCTCGGGAGCGAGGAGGAGAGTCAGGGCGTAGTCGAGCGATCCGTCGAAACCGATCGACCCGTTCACGCCGTATTCCGTTTTTGCGGACTTGATGCTGAGATCCCGAAGCGCGAGGCGGCCGTTCGCTATGGTGAATGAATTCTGCCAGTCGTTGAAATTGATGACACTCAGGTCAGGGAGACTCAGCATACTGGCGAGCGATTGATTGACTGCAACGCCGTCCACCTTTCCCTTCACAACCTTCACCGTACCGTCACCCGCAAGAGATTGCGGCACAAGCCCCAGGGTATCGTCGAGGGCTCCCTTGATTCTCGTGCTCATGGTCAGATCCCCGTACAGCCGGCTCCCGAAACTCGTGAACTGCGGAAGCATGTGATGCGCATCCAGTCCGTTCATGTCCATCGTAAGATCAAACAGGGGGGATGGGGGGGTCATGTCGATCGTCCCCTTTGTCGCAATATTCCCCCCGTAGGTTGATCCTGAGAAATTCTCTATGGTGATCACCCCGTCCCGTATCCTCATCGCACCCCGGACATTCTTCAGTTCGAATTTTTCCATCGTCAAAGTACCGATGGTTGCAGTCACGGACATGTCAACCCCGGGAAAGGGGAGCCCCTTCTTCTCTCCTTCGGTTTTCCTTGATTTACCACCGGTGCTTCCTGATGGTTCACCCGTGAGATCCGCCGTCCGAAGGCGGTTGGACTTGAGGGTCAGCGAAGCAGACGGAGGAGCCGCCTGCTTTTCGTCCGCAAGGATTCCCAGATAGTTTGAGACGGTGAATCCCAGATCAAGATCGGATGATCCGATCATCATGGTCAGCTGGCGCGACTGAACCGTCAGGTCGTTGAAACTAATGCTCCCGTTGAGGTTCTTTATCGGGTTGGCATTTCCGGCGGTCTTGATCGTGACATTCCTGAAATCGAGCGAACCGGACGATTTCCGGGTCTTCGGTTTGTTTACCTTGCCGGACACCTTGACGTCTGCTTTCATCGTGCCGGAAAGTTCGGTCCCCTCATCGAGGGGATAGTAGTCTTTCAACTCCGCGAGGTTGAGTGACGCATTAACGGCTGCGTTCATCAGCGGATCATCGAAATCCACGACACTCAGAGTGGCGCTGATCGGATTTGACCCGAGATTCGCCGTCAATGTGGTAATCCGGAACTCCTGTTTCGTCGGGATTCTGGTGAAATCGAGGACGATAGTAATATTCGTGATCGGTTTCGGGAGTGAGGCATAGCGAACCGATGCATTCCGGGAGGAAACAGACCCTGTCACTCCGGCATCGGTCGAATCACTCACCGGCCCGGCCATCCGGATTCGCACCTGGGCCTTTCCTTCCCCCGCCAGCCCTTCCGTATCTTTCATGTATTCGGCAGGAGCAAGCGAAAAAAGATCAGCAATATTCGCCTCTGTCGACTCCATCTGAAAATCGATATACGGAGTTGTGGTGGCATGGGCGATGAACCCGCTCACATTCACCGGAATGGTACCGACAGTTCCGCTGCCTTCAGCGAACTCGACGCTGTCCCGGATCTCGTGGTACACCACCCGTTGTGTCAGGACGAGTGGCAGTCCGGAAATCATCGCGTTGTCTACTGTACCATAACTGATTGCACCGACCGCTGCGTCGATCGTCATTGCCGCTGTCCCGGCTGACGTATCGATCTGCACTGAGGTGTTGAGGCGGATTCCCTCCAGAGCGGTCCTGCTGTCCCGTTTCCGGTTGACATATTCGATCGATCCGTCCAGGATGGCAATATCAGAGAGAACAAGGGCACCTCCCGTCATTCTGGCCGGTGAAGCACCGGGAGCCGGCTCGACAGCCTCCGTCGTTCCTCCGGAATAGTTCTTCCGTCCATCCGCAGTTACTTCAAGGTAGACCACCGGCCGCTCGATCCGTAACGTCGGAACTTCGATGTTGCCGCTCAGGAGCGGCCACAGATTCACGTCGAGGAACAGGCGATCAACCGTGCAGGACGGACGTGATGAAAAACCCTCTTCGGGCCTGTTGGAGATGGTAAGGCTGTCCGCCTGTACTGCCAGAGTGGGAAAAATCGAAAGAGAGACCTCAGCAAGGGTGACGGTACGACCCGTCGCCTCCTCGAGGGGAGGGATGATGAATGCTTTAAGCCGCTCGCCGGAGAAAAGAAGCTTGAGAGTTACAATCCCGCCGACCAGGAGCAGAGCCAGCACGCTCAGTACTATCAGCCAAACCTTTGCCGGTCGACCGAGTGCCATCAAGACCTCCCTTTGCTGCTCTTGTCATTGCGGAAATTCTGTTTTTCGAGTCTTAATATAGAGAAGTGCGTTTCGAATGTCAACGTGAACCGCCGCGCGGGAGGGGTCTTACCGACGCTTCATTGCATCTGGTTCTGGAATTGGTTAGGTTTCTGAAAATTCATCTCTCAAACGACACCTCAAACGGCCGATGGCCGACGAACAACCCAAAGAAACTCCACGAAATCCCGACACTCCATCCGCACCTGATGAGCAACAGCAACGGCGGAGAAGGAACCGACGGAGAAGACGTCCGCGCTCTCAATCCTCCCAAACGGCTAACGAAGGTTCATCGCCTGCTGAAGTAAAGAGCAGCGAGGACACGCCGGCCAACCGGCAGCCGCGATCGGACCGGCAGCAGCGCGTTGAAATTTCGATTGTGATACCTCTGCTCAACGAAGAACAATCTCTGAAGGAACTCCACCAGCAGATACGGGATGCCCTGGGGAAGACAGGACGCCGTTACGAGATGCTCTTCGTGGACGACGGAAGTACCGATGGCTCCTATAAGGTCCTGCGCGAACTGAAGCGAAACGACCACCGGCATGTCCGGATCATCCGCTTCCGGCGCAACTATGGAAAATCAGCCGCCCTCTCGGTTGGCTTCGAGAAAGCGGCGGGGGAGTATGTGGTCACGATGGACTCCGACCTTCAGGATGATCCCTCCGAAATCCCCGGAATGATCAGGAAAATGAATGAAGGATACGATCTGATTTCCGGCTGGAAAAAAGTACGACATGACCCGATCACCAAAAGGGTTCCGTCGCGATTCTTCAACCTGGTCACCCGTATTCTGACGGGAATCAGGATCCACGATTTCAACTGTGGCCTGAAGGTGTACAGGAAAGATGTGGTGAAGACAGTCAGAATTTACGGAGAGCTCCACCGGTACCTTCCCGTACTTGCTCACTGGGAGGGGTTCACGATCGGCGAAGTCGTTGTGCGGCATCGCGCCCGCCGCTTTGGGAAGTCCAAATTTGGAATTACCCGATTCTGGCGCGGATTTCTGGACCTTCTCACAGTCCTGTTCACAACCCGGTACATCCGTAAACCTCTTCACCTGTTCGGATTCTGGGGTATGGCAGCCGCGGTCACAGGGGCGATCATTGTCGGATATCTGGTCGTCCAATGGTTTCTTGGACTCACTTCTCTCTCCAACCGGCCGCTCTTCCTCGGAGGAGTCATGCTCATTATTGTCGGAATCCAGTTTGTATCGATCGGGTTGCTGGGAGAGATGATCAGCAAGTCAAAGGATTCGGACACCGTGTACTCCATCCGGGAATTCATTTCATAGACGCGGCTGGTCGTAGGACGCTCATCACACCGGTGACCCGGCCAACCCCGGAACTGCCGTGACTATCATCCTCATC
>JAOUDE010000270.1 GCA_029859455.1 Ignavibacteria bacterium
AAATCATCGATCATTGTTCTGAGATGATCGTCAGTCAGATTCTCTATCTTCATCACCTCATGAGAAGTCCGGAAGCCGTCGAAGAAATGCAGAACCGGTACTCTCCCTTTCAGGGTTGCGACCTGGGCGATGAGAGCAAAATCCAATACTTCCTGAACATTGTTCGCACAGAGCATGGCGAACCCGGTCGAACGGGTCGCCATGACATCACTGTGATCGCCGAAGATCGAGAGCGCGTGGGTCGCGACCGACCGCGCTGCAACATGAAACACAGTTGCAGTCAGTTCTCCCGCGATCTTGTACATATTCGGGATCATAAGCAGAAGACCCTGGGAGGCGGTGAAAGTGGTGGACAGTGCTCCCGCCTGAAGTGCGCCGTGGACGGCACCGGCGGCTCCCGCCTCACTCTGCATTTCGTTAACGACCGGAACGGTACCCCAGATGTTTTTCCTTCCCTTTGCCGACCACTCGTCCGCCCATTCACCCATATTCGATGAGGGGGTAATCGGATAGATGGCAATCACTTCATTCAACCTGTGAGCAACGGAGGCAGCTGCCTCGTTGCCGTCAAGAGTCACATATCGGGATGAATCATTTGGCATGGGAATTCCGCGAGTGTTGTGGAACCAGTTGATATTACCGGGAGGGAGGCCAATAATGTGCCAGAAAGACGGTTGTTCATTCAGGCGCAAAACGGCGGGATTTCAGACCCGGGAGTCCGGATCACTTCCTAACACTGGGAAATCATTGTCATTGATGGAATATGGGAGGAATACGGGACAAGAGAATACTGCCCCTATCCCGTCTTGCCTCCCTCCTTAATGGGTTCCTCACGCACAGGATTCCTCTGATAGACCTTCCCATGCTGCTCTATCAATCCCGCTTCAGATCCATTTCCCTGACAGCGCTCCTGATCCCAAAGAGCGCGATTCCCACCTTCTCACCGAGCGCTTCCTCAGTCAGGGGATGGATAAGCTGGTGCAGGATCTTCTTCCCTTTACGGGAGAGTGACCCATCAGGCTGTACACAGGGGATCAGTTCTTTCCAATCGTCCTCTTACAAAAGTACCAGGCCGCACAGTCCCTCCCGGCGTTCTCCATCCGTTCTTCGGCCATCTCCTGAGTCACGGGGGGAGGAAGAATAACAGCTTCTCCCGGTTTCCAGTTCGCAGGAGTAGCGACACGGTGTTTATCCGTCGTCTGGAGCGCATCGATCAATCGGACAATCTCCTGGACATTGCGGCCTGTTGTAAGCGGATAGTAGATCATCGCCCGAATGATGCCGTCCGGGTCAATCACATACACGCAGCGCGAGGTCTCCGTCTTGCTTTCACCTGGCATAATCATTCCATAAGCGCTCGCCACCCTCTTGTCCAGATCCGCGATGACCGGAAACGGGATCTTCACATCGAAGGTCTCCTCGATATTCCGGACCCATGCGATGTGAGAATATACGCTGTCGATGCTGAGTCCGAGGAGATCGGTGTTTCGCTTCTTCAGTTCCATCGCTATCTCAGAAAAAGCGATGAACTCTGTCGTACACACCGGCGTAAAATCTGCGGGGTGTGAGAACAGGACGAGCCAGCTACCCCGGTAATCGGACAACTTCAGCTGGCCGTGTGTTGTTTGGGCTTCGAACTCCGGTGCCTTCGCGCCGATTCTTGGAAAAATCGGCACAATGATTTCTTCAACAGTCTGCTGCATGGTTGGTTCCTCCCCGTCGAATGAATAGATGTACCCCCTACGCGGCGCCGGACATCACAGCACCGAGCAGCGTGGACCCAGTCTTTCGCGAAACCTGTTGATGACCTCAATATCAGCAGGCCGTGCAAACCGCTCCACCGGGGTCCGGACGACTGTGTTTAGATGGATCCTGTCCGGTTGGATCCTTTCCACTGCTTTCGCGAGCTTCTCCAGCTCTTCAGAAAAATCGTTGAATCCCCTGACGATGAGTATCTCGAGCCAGATCTGGCCGGTGTATTCGGACCGGAATGCTGTCAGTCCGTCGATGAGGTCGCCTGCCGAGAGGTGAGCATGCGGACGGTTGACGAGCCGGAACACCGGTTCAGACACCGCATCAAGTGACGGCAGCACAACATCAGCGTCCATAAGGCTCCATCTCACATCATCTCTGTGCAGGAGCACACCGTTCGTGAGGATGGCGACAGGGATGGCTGAGATCCCCCTGATGCCGGCGATAATCTCTCCGAGCTTCGAGTTCAATGTGGGTTCTCCGGAGGCAGACAGGGTAAGATGGTCGATACTCCCGCGGTACTCTCTCAAAAAGGAGCGGAGTTGCGCGATCACGACATCCGGTTCTATGTACGCCCTTCTTTCATCAGTGAGGAGACTGGTTCTGCCGGTCTCGCAATAGATACAATCGAGCGGGCATACTTTTCGGGGAATGACATTCACAGCCAGAGAGCGGCCCAGACGCCTGGATACTCTCATCCCTCCGATAACGTTCGTTTCCTTCAGAACCTGGATCGGAATGTTCTTCGGGAGGCTCTGCAGTATGGTGCGCAGGACATGGTCCTTGGTTGCAAGCATCTGTCTGTATTCCGGGTTTTCTGTTTCGGCGATCTCCCGATTGAGTTCATTCAGCGCACGTTCGAGTGTCTCCACCAGAACATCCAGTTCGCTGCTGGAAAGGTCAATATTCGTCATGATTCCGACCCATGGCTACAGTCTGAACAACTATTCATTGAGGCGTTACGCTCCGAACATGGGTATGACGGTCCGCGAACTCTGCAACGACGGGCTCTTCGAGACGTTCATATTCGGAGTACCGGAGCTGAATCGCATCCCTGTGTGTACACGCGTTGAACAGGATCTCTTCATCATCGGTGAGGGATTTCTCAACGATGACCGGCAGGTTGTACAACTTCCCGAGCGGTGGCATTGCGCTTGGTTCACAATCCGGGAAGAGCTCTTCCAGTTCTTCCTCGGATATGAGGTGGGTATGATGGACCTCGAGCGATTGTTTCAGGAGCCTGTGATCAAGCCGGTGGTCAGCTCTCAGAACAACCATCCATCTCTGGTTATCCGCGTTCACAACCAGCGTCTTAGCGACGATTCGGTCCGGGACATGGGAAGCCATTGCAACCTGATGGGCCGTGAACGCATCGGAGTGGCTCACAACCTTGTAGTACACATTGTTCCGGTTCAGATAGTCGAGAATTCGGTCAAATTTTGCCATGAGGATTCCTCCGGACGTTTGTTCTTACCTTTGAGGCAGCAGCTGGCCGCGGCATTCTCCCCGGCATGATTTGTTCTCGTGCCACAGGGAGCAGTCTCTGATGGGCAGGCGAGGGCTGCCCATGGCTGTCGTAACGGCAGAGGTAAAGGGCGCGATGCTCACGGTGGCTTCCCGTCCGACCAGAGGGCATTGTACAGCTCTCGGGTTCCGAAATACATCGAACGCTTCTGCACACCGGATCAGCAGGATTCCGGAGGCGAGGAAGATCCCAAGAAACGCAACCGTCAGCAGAATCAGTATCATCGCGCCCTCCGCGCTTCCTCGATCACCTGGACGATCAGGGGGAAGTACCGGTCCAGAGCACAGTCGAGTTCATCCCGCACTATGCATTTGCCGTTTGACGACTGGTGGGCGCATGATTCGCACACGATCCGCCTCAGCATGTTCTCATACGGTTCCATTGACGGACTCTCCACCGATTCAACCGCTTCGATGATACCGGGAATGAACCGTTGTACGGCACATTCCTGTCTGATCGAGATATGGCACATTCCGCCCTCCCCTGCATCAATGCAGTGGGAACAAATCCTTTCCTCGATCAACTTCCGGTATCGTTCCTCATCCGGCTTCATGGTTTCCTCCTGATTGCTCATGTATGGATTAGCTTGGGATCTGGCCATCCTTCAACTGGAAACGGAACGGGATGGAGACCCAGACCTTAACGGGCCCCTGGTTCATGATCGCCGGGGTAAAACGAAATCCCATGGCTGCGGCAATCGCCGGCTCGTCAAACAGTTCCGCAGTCGACTTGATCACGACCGCCCGGACCGGTATTCCCTCTTTGTCGACCAGAACCTTGACCCAGA
>JAOUDE010000271.1 GCA_029859455.1 Ignavibacteria bacterium
CACTATTCTGGCCCAGGAAGGGTGTGTAAAGTGCCATATGGCCGAAACAACCAGCGGCGGGACAGGAATAGCGGGAGGCCATACCATGAACATCGGATATGATGACGAAGGTGAAGAGTCGTATATGCTTGCAGGTTGTGAGGATGCCGCATGCCACGGCGGAGGGCTCGATTCCCCGGACCTCATCGGGCCGTCGACTGGTGGGGTCGGAGCTCAGACGCTGGTCTCAGCGCATATGGACACATTGTACGATTTGCTCAGCCAGCGGGGATGGCTCGACGCAGATACTCTCGTGGACGCCAGCCGGAGCAATCCGCTGAGAATCGCTCCTGAGTCCCGCGCCGGTGCTCTGTACAATTTCTTCTTCGTGCTCCACGATGGGAGCAAGGGAGTGCACAACACAAAATACACAGTTGAGCTTCTGCAGTCTTCCATTGCGGAACTCAGGAAACCATAACCGTTTGTCAATGGTGGATTGATTCATGCGATTCCTACGTAACATTCTGCTTGCCCTCCTTGCCGGAATTGTGGGATGTGCAGAATTGAGAGAGAACCTCCCTACACCGGTTCTTTCCGGCCCCCAGGTTCACCCGGATGGCTGGCTGGATACTGAGTCGACCAGTTTTCACGGGGAGGCGGTCCGTGCTCTGCAATGGGATATGACAACATGCAGGTCATGTCACGGCGGGTTGTATGACGGTGGAACAGTCGATGTATCATGCAGGACCTGCCACGACCAGTCAGCAGGACCGGAGCACTGCACAACCTGCCACGGGGAATCAAATCCTGCTCCGCCGAGAGGGTTGTATGACGAGGAATCGAACATGCAGGTTGCAGTCGGAGCACACCAGGTGCATTTTAGAGGGGCAAATTGTTCCTGGTGCCACAATGTACCTGCGGGCGTTTATGTGCCTGGTCACGTGGACTCTCCTCCTCCCGCAGAGGTCGTTATTTCAGGATGGCTTTCCCGGGCCGATACGTCCGTCTCAACATCGCCTCCATCATACGACTACCAGGACAACAGGTGCAGCAACAGCTTCTGTCATGGGAACTGGACCGTCCGGGTTGACGAATCTGCCTTTCCGGGACTCTTCACGGATAGCGTGATGGTCGGCAGCAACTATTCTCCCCTCTGGACGGGCGGATCTGATGAGATCGCTTGTGGAACCTGCCACGGCCTGCCCCCGACCGGACATTTGACATACCAGCTGTCCGAGTGTGGAGCATGTCACGATATGATCGTCGGAGCCAACGGTGAAATCCTTGACGGGACGAAACATATCAATGGGAGAATCAACGTATTTGGAATCGAAAGGGACTTCTGAGGCTTCAGGATCGCTTCTTCGATTCTATTCCCTTCGGACTGCCTGACTTCTGATTCGAGCTCGCTTTTTCCCATTCTTGGTCAGATATTTTCATTTGTAAGAACCCCCCCTGTCGCTCCTCTCGATTCTTCACCAATTTGCTCCTTTTTTCGCATTTTTCTAATGGCATGGCCTTTGCCGCCTTTGTGGTATCGATCCGTGGACAATCAGTCCTCAGGAGATGAGCCAACCACCCCGTTTTTTTCGAAAGGGCCTTCCGATGAAATTTTTCTACACATTACTTCTTACGCTCCTGGTCCTCGGCCTTGTGGCGGGTGACGCGGATGCACAGAACTATACCGGCGCAACCACGACATTTCCGGGTTGCGGCACTAACGGATGCCATAACGTTGCCGGACGGAATCAGTTTAACACATGGCAGGGGACGGCCCATTCCGTGGCGTACGACTCTGTCACCTTCATCCAGTCGAATCCCGATTGCCTTCCCTGTCATACGACCGGCTGGGATGAAATGCTTGCAAACGGCGGTTTTGATGACTTTTTTCCCCCGGTGACACCGGACGATTCCGCAGGGATCGCTCGCATGAAGAATGTTCAATGCGAAGCATGCCACGGACCGGTTGAATTCTCGATGAATCATCCGCCGGAGGATTCCCCGCTTTCCGCGAGCCTTTGCGGCAGGTGTCATACTGATGAACATCATCCCACGTTCGAGGACTGGGGTCTCTCAGCACATGCAGTCTCAAAGAACACGAGGATTCCGGGATTTGAATGGATCGCAAGCAACCGTCAATGCGCGGCATGCCATACCGCCGAGGGTTTCCTCCAGTTCGTGAACGATACATCACTTGTCCCGGATGTCGATCCTCCGGGGCAGGACGGACATGATCTGACCTGCGCAGCATGCCACGATCCGCACGATGGGACCTTTTCTGCCCAGCTCCGGCTTCCTGTGACCGATATCTGCGCAAAGTGCCATAATCCCGAATTCGATCCGAACGAACCGCCGCCTGTGGAGGAAACTCCTCATCATACCACCGCGTACATGTTCGAGGGAGTCGGTGCCTATGAGTTTCCCGGATACACATACTCGAATTCTCCACACACCACAGTAGTAACGGAGAAGTGTGTCACTTGTCATGTATGGATGCGTGATTTCGCAGACCCGATTCCGGCCTACACCGGTCATACATTTCTGCCGATCGGCGAGGCATGCACGACTTGTCACACTGATTATGATTCTCTCGCTTATGGATTCGACTACCGAGGTGTTCAGACCGAAATCTCGGGTCTTCTCGATGACCTGGATGCCCTTCTGGCGGCTGCGAGCCCCTCTGACAGTCTGACGGATCTTTTCATGCAGGCGAGATTCAACCGCGATTTTGTGGAGGCGGAAGGAAGCCACGGAATCCACAATACCTCGTACGCAAGAACAGTTCTAGAAGCCTCGATAGCAGAGCTTGGAACATTGGTCGATGTGGAGGTGGTACCGGATGCCGTGCCGAAGGAGTTCTCACTTGCCCAGAATTATCCGAACCCGTTCAACCCGGCAACCGAAATCCGCTTCTCAGTTCCAAAAGCTGACTTCGTACAGCTTGACGTATTCGATATCCTCGGACGTCATGTTGTGAATCTTGTCGGTGATCAGATGGAACCAGGTGAGTACCGGGCGGTCTGGGATGGCAGGGACAGCCATGGTCAGAGCGTGATCTCCGGGGTCTATTTCTACACCTTCCGGTCAGAATCGTTCACGATGACGAGGAAGATGGTTCTGCTCAAGTAACACGTCCTCCCTCCCTGGGCAGAACAGAAGCGGTGCTCGCAATTGAGCACCGCTTTTTTGTATTCTCATGAATGACCCCCGCCTTTTCAAAGATGCGAAAGCTCGTTCAGGGATTCTCCGTCCTGCCTCAAAACCCTGTTGATAGGGCTTATTCTGCGTGGCACATATCTTGTTCTCTTCATAACAGGTTGCACGGATAAGAGCCAACCGATCCGCGGAAGGAGGGTTCAGCATGAACCGGACACATCCGCTCTCAACAGCGACGAAAGGACAAGTCCAGTACGGGCGTCACGATCTGCGCCGGATCTATCGGCGCAATATGATGGCGGGTCTGCTGGTCTCCGTTGTCCTCCATTCAGCGATCCTCGGTAGCTATTACGCGGGAGTATACCTCTCTGCCGACGATGACATTCCGACTGTTCGTGTCAGAGTAGTCAAATTCAGCGACCTTGGTCCACCTCCCTCTCTGCAACGCTCCCAGATTCCACCGGCGATCGCGGTTGCCGCCCGTGCCCGGCCATCCGTCGGGGTCCCTGTCCCCGTCCCGGACGCGGAGATCAGTCCCGAACAGACGATCGCAACACAGGCTGAAATGAGCGCCGAGCCGTCTTCGGCCATCGAGGAATTCGGCTCAGGTGATCAGGTGGAGATTCTGGATGATATCATCATCGCCGACGAGGAGCCTGGAATGCATGACTTCATTCCCGTAGAGAAATCCCCGAAGATCATAAAGCAGGTCATGCCGGTTTATCCGGAGATGGCGGTGCGGGCCGGAATGGAAGGAACCGTCTGGGTCAAGGTTCTGGTCGATAAAGAGGGAGTACCGGTCCGGGCGGTCGTGATCAAGTCGACTGCGGAACTGTTTGACGAGCCGGCGATTGCCGCAGCCATGGGATTTCGTTTTACCCCGGCGATCATGAACCAGGGGCCCGTTAAGGTCTGGGTCT
>JAOUDE010000272.1 GCA_029859455.1 Ignavibacteria bacterium
CGAAATGAGCTGACGGTTTGCGATCAACCGTCCGGATGGTCCATCCGTCCTCCCCCTCCTCCACTTTGTGTGATCCGGTATTCACCATCGGTTCGATCGCAAACACCATTCCTTCCACGAGCCGGATTCCTGTTCCCTTGGATCCAAAATTCGGCACCGGCGGTTCTTCGTGGAGCTCCTTACCGATCCCGTGACCAACGAGGTCGCGGACAACACTGAAACCGGCTTTCTCAACAAATTCCTGTACCGCGGCCGAGATATCATGCAGATGGTTGCCGGCAGCCGCTTTTTCGATCCCCTTGATCAGAGATTCCTCCGTCACCGCAAGCAGCCGGAGCTTTTCCTCGGAGACGGTTCCAACCGGAAAGGTCCTCGCCGCGTCACCGTAGAAGCCGTTCTTTCTCACACCAACATCGATCGAAACGACCTGACCTTCGCGGAGAACCCTCCCGTCCGGTATGCCGTGAACGACTTCGTCGTCGATCGAGATGCAGAGCGAAGCGGGGAACAGATTATTCCGATCGCTCCCATAGCCCTTGAATGCCGGCTCTCCGCCCCGTGAGAGGATCCAATCTTCGGCAAGGGCATCCAGCTCCCTGGTCGGCGTTCCCGGAGCAACGCGTGATCCGACCAGAGCCAGCACCTCCGCCACAATCCTGCAGCTCTCCCGCATCAGCTCGATTTCTTGCGGCGATTTAATCGGCACCGTCTGCATCATCACCGCCGACCCGTCAGGAATCAGCGTCGACCTCTCATCTTTCCAGATTTCATGAACCCGTCATAATGACGCATCAACAGATGAGACTCGACCTGCTGAAGTGTATCGAGGGCGACACCGACAATAATCAGAAGACTCGTGCCGCCAAAAAATTGTGCAAAACTGCCGGTCACACCGAACCGCACCATCACCGCCGGGAGAATTGCGATGATCGCCAGAAAAATCGAACCGGGGAGCGTGATCTTCGTCAGAATATTGTCGATAAAATCAGCGGTATGCTTTCCCGGTCTGATTCCCGGAATGAATCCGCCCTGTTTCTGCATGTTCTCCGAGACATCCTTCGGGTTAAAGGCGATCGCCGTATAAAAGTAGGTGAAGAAAATGATCATCAACCCGTAGATGATCGAATAGGTGACTGACGTATAATCAAAATATCCGGAGAGGTTCTGCATGAACTCGCTTTCCGGGAAAAAAGTCAGAATCGTCCCCGGAATGAACATGATCGATTGCGCGAAAATAATCGGCATGACGCCCGCTGTATTCACGCGCATCGGGATATACTGGGTCACCCCTCCGTACACCTTCCGGCCGACGACCCGCTTGGCGTACTGGACCGGGATTCGTCGGGTCCCCTGTGTAATCAGAACCACCGATGCCGTGATGGCAACCATGACGGCGATGATAATAAGGCTGATAATCAGGTTCTGCGTGACACGGAACTGATCGACCAGCGACTGCGGAAACTGTGCAATGATGCCGATGAAGATGATCAGTGAGATACCGTTTCCGATTCCGCGCTCCGTGATCTGCTCACCGAGCCACATCATGAACACGGTCCCCGCTGTCAGGAAAATCACCGTGCTCACCGTAAAAGCAAACCCCTGAATCTCGGCAGGAACGATCGGCAGTCCCTGAGCGGTGAGGCTCGTGAGCCGGACACTGACGCCCCAGCCCTGCAACGCTGAAATCACAACGGTGCCGTAGCGGGTCAGCTGGGTCAGTTTCCGCCGGCCCTCCTCCCCTTCTTTCGAGAGCTTTTGAAAGTAAGGAACGACCGCCCCGAGGAGCTGCAGGATAATCGACGCGCTGATATACGGCATGATCCCGAGGGAGAAGATCGCCGCGTTGCTGAACGCGCCCCCTACGAAGAGATCGAACAGCCCGAACAGTGTGTCTGACGCCTGATTCCTTGCAACCTCCGCGATCAGAACTGCGTCGACCCCGGGAAGCGTTACATGGGCACCAAGGCGAACGATGACAAGTATGGCTGCCGTGAACAGGATCCGGTCCCGCAACTCACTAATCTTGAAGACATTTCTGAATGTATCGGTTATGTTTGCCATCAGACCTTTGCCGCTACCTTGATGATCCGTGTGACGCCGCCTGCTTGTTCGATCTTTTCAGCCGCTTTCTTGCTGAACGCGTGTGCCGTCACATCGAGTTTCGTCGTAAGATCACCGTCACCCAGGATTTTGATCAGGTCCGACGACTTCCTGACCAGGCCGACCTTGGCCATGATTTCCGGAGTGACCACGCCATTCTGCATCTTTCCCTCGGAGGAGAGCTTCTGGATCGCTTCGACATTGACGATCTGATAGACCTTCCTGAACGGGCTATTGAATCCGCGCTTCGGGACTCTCCGACTGAGCGGCATCTGGCCGCCCTCGAACCACGCCCGGTAGGTCGCTCCCGCGCGCGATCCCTGACCATTGTGTCCCCTGGTCGAGGTCTTTCCGTGTCCCGATCCCTGCCCGCGGCCAACCCGCTTTGGTTTCCTGCGGGACCCGCTGGCGGGTTTCAATGTACTTAATACGTCTCGTGTCATTTCGTTTCCTGTCGGACGGATTATTGTGCGTCTTCTACCTTGATGAGATGAATCACTTTTCGAATCATCCCTCTCAGCTGCGGAGTGTCGTTGTGAATGACGACATAGTTGGGCCGTCCGAGCCCGAGGGCTTTGATAGTCCGCTTCTGATCCTCATTTCGATCGATGATGCTGCGCAGCTGGGTGATCTTTATTTTCCCGGGCATTCGATTACTCCTGTGACGCCTCGGCTCTGGCGGCCGGCGTCGTGCCGAAGACCTCAGAGACCGTGGTTCCGCGACGTCCCGCAACCGATTTTGCGTCGACCAGGCTGAGAAGACCGGCCATCGTCGCCTTAACTGAATTGTGAGGATTCGATGATCCCATCGATTTTGTGAGAATGTCGTGAATGCCTGCAGATTCGAGAACGGCGCGCACGCCACCTCCGGCGATCAGCCCGGTTCCGGGTGAGGCCGGCTTCAGCATGACCTTCCCCGCACCATACTTCCCGATCACGGCATGCGGTATCGTCCCCTTCACCAGCGGAATCCTGACAACATTCTTCCGGGCGTCATCGACTCCCTTGGAGATCGCGTCGGCGACTTCATTCGCTTTACCCATGCCGACACCGACATGACCTTTGCCGTCACCGACAACAACGATTGCGTTGAAGCTGAACCTGCGCCCGCCTTTGACAACCTTCGCCACACGGTTGATGTGGACCAGCTTGTCCTTGAGCTCCAGTTCACTCGCTTTGATTCGTGCCAACTCTACCTCGCATTAACTGCTTGAAACTGCATGAATTTGAAACCATGGATCTGCTGTCGGGAGAGGATTCGAACCTCTATTCACGGCGTCAAAGGCCGCTGTCCTGCCATTAGACGACCCGACAAAGGTATCGGGCGTGCCAGCACCTCTCCCTCCGATCAGAAGCGGAGTCCGCCCTCCCGGGCTCCATCCGCAACAGCTTTCACTGCCCCGTGATACAGATAACCACCCCTGTCGAACACAACGTTCTTGACATCCTTTTCCAGCGCCTTGCGGGCGGCAACCAGACCGACCTTCTTCCCTTTTTCGATCTGACCTTTCACATCCTTGAACTCTTCTTTGAACTCCTTCGACAGGTCTGAAACTGAGAGGAGAGTTTTGCCGCTCGAGTCATCAATCAGCTGGACATACACATGTTTGAGACTGCGGAATACTGCCAGCCGCGGCTTTTCCGGCGTCCCTGTAATTCTCATCCTGATGTGACGCTTGAGTCGATCTCGTTGTTCTTTTCTTCGCTTTGTAATCATCGTACACTGCTCCGGGCAGAATTCATTTATTTTGTGCCAGCGGCAGCGGCTGCCTTACCGGCCTTCTTCCGCACCACTTCGCCCTCGTACCTGATTCCCTTACCTTTGTAAGGCTCCGGGAGCCGGAACGACCTGATCTTCGCTGTCACCTGTCCCACCAGCTGCTTGTCGATCCCGCTGATGACAATACTGGTCGGCGTCGGGGTTTTGATCGTTATCCCGTCCGG
>JAOUDE010000273.1 GCA_029859455.1 Ignavibacteria bacterium
CCCCGGCATCGTGATTGGCAGAAGCGGAAAGGAGATCACTCAGCTGGAAGAAGAGCTGAAGAAGATCACGGGGAACAAGGAAGTGAAGATTTTGATCAACGAAATCAAGCGTCCGGAGTTGGACGCATATCTGGTGGCGGAGAATATTGCCCAGCAGCTGGAGGGACGGATCGCGTTCCGGCGGGCGATGAAAAATGCCATCACGGCAGCGATGCGTATGGGAGCAGAGGGTGTCCGTGTCATGACCGCCGGACGACTCGGCGGCTCAGAGATGGGGCGGAGTGAGCAGTATAAGGAAGGGCGGATTCCTCTTCACACGCTTCGTGCGGACATCGATTACGCAACGGCAACCGCGAAAACGATCTATGGAACGATCGGCGTCAAAGTATGGCTCTGCAAAGGTGAGATCCTTGACGGGAAAGCCGCCATGCATGCACCGTTCCAGTCGATGCGGACGCTTTGAGGACACGGAGGTAGGTTTCAATGTTAATGCCAAAAAGAGTCAAGTATAGGAAAGCCCAGCGCGGCAGGATGCGCGGGAAGGCGAAGCGCGGGTCGATGATCTCGTTCGGAGATTTCGGCCTGAAAGCTCTTGAGCCGGGGTGGATTACCCAGCGGCAGATAGAAGCCGCCCGTGTTACACTCACCCGCATGATGAAGCGGGAAGGAAAAGTCTGGATCAGGATCTTTCCCGACAAGCCGGTGACGAAAAAGCCCGCCGAGACGAGGATGGGAAAGGGAAAAGGGGCCCCGGAATACTGGGTCGCCGTCGTGAAGCCGGGGCGAATCATGTTCGAAGTGGGCGGAACATCAAAAGCGGTGGCGCGCGAAGCACTCCGTCTTGCATCGCACAAGCTGCCGATCAAAACGAAGATTTCAACGCGGCCGGACTTCGAGTCCGGGGTCGAGGGACACTAGATGAAAGCACGAGAATTGAGAGAATTGTCTGTCGAAGAGCTGAAGAGCCGGCTGAAGGACGAAGAGGAGTCGTTGTCGAACCTCCGTTTTCAGCTGTCGACCAGTCAACTCGAGAACCCGATCAAAGTGAGATCCGTCCGTCGCGATATCGCCCGGATCAGAACGATCCTTACTGAAAAGGAAGCGGGTGCCAGGAAACCTATGGATGAGGTATCAAGCGTATGAGTGCCGAAGCCGTCACGAAGAGCGGACGAACGACGAACCGGAAGATCCGGACAGGTCGTGTGGTAAGCAATAAGATGAACAAGAGCATTATGGTCGCGATCGAGCGGCGGGTGGCTCATCCGATCTACCGGAAGTATTTCAAGCAGACGACCCGGCTGATGGCGCACGACGAAAAACAAGAGGCCGGGATCGGGGATTTTGTTCGGATCATGGAAACCCGTCCTCTGAGCAAGCAGAAATGCTGGCGTTTGGTGGACATAATCGAGAAGGCCCGCTAGGGTACCCCGGAGAAACTCATGGTACAGGAAGAAACAAATCTCGTAGTGGCAGATAATTCCGGGGCAAAACGGGCCCGATGTATCCGGGTGCTCGGCGGGTCCGACCGGCGGTATGCCGGATTGGGCGACGTGGTTGTCGTGGCGGTCAAATCCGCCATCCCCGGTGCAGGAGTAAAGAAGGGAGAGGTCGCCAAGGCGGTGATTGTCCGGACAAAAAAAGAGACGAGGCGGAAAGACGGCTCGTTCATCCGGTTCGATGAGAATGCCGCTGTCCTGATCAATGATCAGGGGGAACCGAGAGGGACACGTATTTTCGGCCCGGTGGCCAGGGAACTGAGAGAGCGGCAGTATATGAAGATCGTTTCACTCGCCCCCGAAGTGCTGTAGCAAGGAAGGTATCGGAATGAAAATCAGAAAGAACGACCAGGTCATTGTGATAGCGGGTAACGCCCGGGGAAAACGAGGGAAAGTGCTCAAGGTGTTTCCCGACAGCCGCCGGGTTATTGTGGAGGGTGTGAACATCATCAAGCGGCATACACGCCCGAACCAGAAGAACCCGCAGGGCGGTATTGTCCAGCGTGAAGGTGCTATTCATATTTCGAACGTCATGCTGATTGATCCGAAAACCAATAATCCGACCAGAGTCGGCACCAAAATCGTCAAAGATCCGACCACCGGCAGGAAAGACCGGATGCGGGTCTCACGCGAAACGAAAGAAACGTTTTAAACAACAGCAGTCCTTCCTGAGGATGGGAAATGAGTAAGGAAGCACCAAAAAAGAAGAAAGCGGACGCCGCCGGAGAACCGAAGAAGGGTCCGGCGAAAAAGCATCGCGAGGAGAAAGTCACGCCGCGTCTGGCTCAGATGTACCGGAATGATGTGGTTCCCGCGATGATGAAGCGATTCAAGTATTCGAGTGTGATGGAGGTTCCGAGGCTCTCGAAGATCTCGATCAACTCCGGGGTTGGGCTCGCCACGCAGGACGCGAAACTGATCGAATCCACCGCTCGCGATCTCGAGCTGATCACCGGGCAGAAGGTGGTTGTCACGCGGTCGAAGAAATCGATCTCGAATTTCAAGCTGCGCGAGAAAATGCCGATCGGATGCCGGGTGACCCTTCGAAGGGAACGGATGTTCGAATTTTTCGAGCGGTTCGTCAGTATTGCGATTCCCAGAATTCGCGACTTCCGCGGGTTGTCCGACAAGTCATTCGACGGGCGCGGCAACTATACCATGGGCATCAAGGAACATACGATTTTCCCTGAAGTTGATATCGATAAGATCGCAAGGGTCTTTGGCATGGATGTCACCATCGTGACAACGGCCGGCACGGATGAAGAAGCATATGAATTACTCAAGGCGCTCGGGTTCCCGTTCGTGAAGCGACAGGAAGTCCTGAGCACACAAGGAGCGTAAGATGGCAAAACGAAGTTCCATTGCCCGGCAGGCAAAACGGGTACGGCTCGTCAAGAAATACGAGGCTCTCCGCAAGGAGTTGAAGGCCCAGGGAGATTACGATGCTCTCCAGAAGCTCCCCAGGAACAGCAGTCCGACCCGTCTTCACAGCCGATGCTCGATCACGGGCCGGCCCCGGGCCTATATGAGGAAGTTCGGCATCTCAAGAATCGCGTTCCGTGACATGGCCCTTGATGGAAAAATTCCGGGTGTCCGGAAAGCAAGCTGGTAACGGAGAAGTAAGGAACACAGACTATGACAATGACAGATCCGATCGCAGATTTTCTGACCCGGATTCGCAATGCGATTCAGGCGAAGCACAAACGAGTTGAGATTCCGTCGACAGCGGTGAAGCTGGCTCTGGCGAAACTTCTTCTGGAGAAGAATCTGATTGCCGGGTATACCGAGCTGGATACTGCGCCGCAGAAGACGATCAGAATTCAGCTGAAGTACACAGATGGGCAGCCGGCAATCGCCGCTCTCAGGCGAATCAGCAGGCCGGGTCTTCGGAGATATGTTTCGGCGGATGAGCTCCCGCGCGTCCTTGGCGGGCTGGGGCTTGGCGTTATTTCCACTTCACGCGGGTTGATGACGGACAAGGAAGCCCGTCAGGCAGGCATCGGCGGTGAAGTGCTTTGTGAAATCTGGTAAATGAGGAGCTGCAGTGTCGAGAGTCGGTAAGAAACCAATCCCTGTCGTCGAAGGAATCACCGTCGGCGTGAAGGACCAGCATGTCACGATCAAGGGGCCGAAAGGCGAACTCGCCGCGACCGTGCATCCTGATATCTCGGTCGAGCTGTCCGGGAAAGAACTGATCGTCAAACGGCCGTCCGACGGCAAACAGCATCGTGCTCTCCACGGGCTCTGGAGATCGCTCCTGGCCGGCATGATGGTCGGTGTCCATGAAGGATACGTGCGCAAGCTTGAGCTCGTCGGTGTCGGATACAAGGCTGAGACAAAGGGAAAGGTGTTACAGTTGGCCGTCGGGTATTCACATCCGATCCTCTTGGTGCCCCCGGACGGGATAACGATCAAAACTCCGACGCCGACCAGTATTGTCATCAGCGGGATCGACAAGCAGCTGGTGGGACAGGTGACAGCGAAGATCAGGTCGTTCCGGCTCCCGGAGCCTTACAAAGGTAAGGGAATCAGGTACGAGGGCGAA
>JAOUDE010000274.1 GCA_029859455.1 Ignavibacteria bacterium
GGCATACGCCTTCATCAAACGGCGCGGATATGTCATCCCGGAAGATGTTCGGGCAATTTGTCCGGACGTTCTTCGCCACCGGGTTGCCGTCACCTACGAGGCAGAGGCCGAGGAAGTGACTTCGGAACAGATCGTCCAGGAGGTCCTGAATAAGGTTGAGGTACCATAGAGGGTAAAGGGCAGGAGCGGCGGGGAGATCGAAGTGCAGGGTATCAGAACCAGCGTTGTCAGATCCGGGCATTCTGAATGGACACGAGAGAATTACTGAAAAAAGTTCGCCTTGTCGAAATCAAGACAAGGGGAATGGTGAACCAGATCTTCTCCGGCGAATACCACAGCGTATTCAAGGGAAGGGGGATGGAGTTCTCCGAGGTGCGCGAGTACCAGTTCGGAGACGACGTCCGGAGCATCGACTGGAATGTCTCCGCCCGGTTCGGTCACCCCTTCATCAAGATCTTCGAGGAAGAACGGGAGCTTACCGTCATGCTCCTCGTCGATCTCAGCCGGAGCGGGCAGTTCGGTTCCGGCTCCTCTCTGAAGAACGAAATTGCGACGGAAATCTGCGCGGTCCTTTCCTTCTCTGCCATCAGGAACAATGACAAGGTCGGCCTGATCCTGTTTACAGACCGGATCGAGAAGTTCGTCCCTCCCAGAAAGGGACGGGCGCACATTCTCCGGATCATCCGCGAACTGATTTCCTTCGAGCCGACCGGCTCCGGAACAAGCATTCGGTCTGCGCTCGAATACTTTCACCACGTCAATAAGAAGCGCTCGATCGCGTTCCTGATTTCCGATTTCGTTGATGAAGGATACGAGAAGATCCTTCGGATTATCTCCAGGAAGCACGATGTCGTTGCTGTCGAAATATCCGACCCGAGGGAGAAGTCGCTCCCGGCGGCCGGACTGGTGAACCTGACCGACGCCGAGACCGGCAGTGAACGGTGGATCGATACCGCCGACCGTACGGTCAGGGAACGATTCCGGAAACACTGGGAGGATCACGGAGAACGACGGCGACAGCTCTTTCTGCGCAGTCGCGTCGATGCGATCCCTGTGCAAATCGACCGGCCGTATATCAAACCGATCGTCGATTTCTTCAAGCGGAGGGAGAGCAGATTGTGATTATTCGTGGAGCGATCCTGGGTGTATTGATGGCCGCCGGAATCGCCTTCGCCGGGGAGACGGAGGTCCGCGCGACGGTCGATTCGTCATCGTATCTCATCGGCGACCCGGTGACTGTCCGTCTCGAGTTCGATCATGAAGAGGGGGCCTCTCTTTCTCCCATGTTCGGCGACACTCTGGGTGTGTTCTCCGTACTCTCCCCCCCGGTTCTGGAGCCGGGCAGTCCAACGCACACAACCGGTTCGTTCGTGGTTTCGTTCTATGACTCCGGCGCCGTCGACATTCCGCCCGCACTGTTTTCGATTGTCGCCCCCGGTGAAACGCTTCGGACCGTCTTCACCCCACCCATTCCTGTCCGCTTTTCCCTTGTACCGGTTGACACCGCACAGCCGATCATGGACCTGAAACCGCCGATCGACATTCCCCTCAGTGTGGCTGAGATTGCGGTGATCGCGGGAATAGCGCTTGCGATTGCTGCCCTGCTCTATCTTCTGTATCGTTTCTGGAAGAAGAGAAAGGAGCGGGGCCCGGCGGTGATCGATGAACCGGTGGTCAATGTTCCGCCGCACATCATTGCATTCGATGAACTCGGGAGGCTCAGGGAAGAACGGCTCTGGCAGCAGGGACGGGCAAAGGAGTACTACAGCAGGATTTCCGGTATCATCCGCCGGTATTGCGAGAATCGATTCGGCATCCATGCGCTCGAGGAGACCACACCGGAAATTCTGGATCGGCTCGGGGGGCTGGAAGTGCACCGTGAGGCGCTGGACACGATCCGTCAGCTTCTCGTACAATCGGATCTTGTGAAATTCGCCCGTTTCGTGCCGGAGATCCCGGAGTATGAAAAGAGTATGACCGATGCTCACCGGATCGTTGAGCTCACCATGGAGAAACCGGTGTTGCAGGTTGAAGGGAAGAATGAACCGGAGGGAGAGCATGTTCGGTCCTGACGTCTCATTCGCCAACCCGGAATATCTGTATCTGCTCCTGGTTGTACCTCTCATGGTCGGGTGGTACCTGAAGTTCCATCGCCGGATGATTCCGGCCATCCGGTATTCGACACTCGATCCGTTCAGGGACGTGAAGCCGACATGGCGTGAGCGTTCCCGTCACCTGCCGGTGATGCTCCGTGTTCTTACGCTCGCCGTCCTGATTGTCGCGCTCGCCCGGCCGCAGACCAGTTCAAGCGGTGAGGACGTCTACACGGAGGGTATCGATATCGCACTTGTGCTCGATATCTCCGGGTCGATGCTGGCAGAGGATCTGAAGCCGAACCGGATCGAGGCAGCGAAACAGGTTGCAGCGGAATTTGTGGACGGCCGACCGAACGACCGGATCGGCCTCGTCGTGTTTGCGGGAGAGAGTTTTACACAGTGTCCGATGACACTCGACCACCGGATTGTGAAGGAGCAGCTGAGAAACATCAAGTCCGGCATGGTCACCGACGGAACTGCGATCGGCCTCGCAATCGCCCAGGCAGTAAACCGGCTGAAGGACGGTGAGGCGGCGAGCAAGGTGATGATCGTCCTGACAGACGGGGTGAACAACCGGGGCGAGATCGATCCGCTGACGGCGACACAAATCGCCAGCACGTTCGGTATCCGGGTGTACACGATCGGTGTTGGGACCCGGGGCGAGGCTCCCTATCCGCGACAGACGCCGTTCGGTGTCCGCTACCAGAGTGTGCCGGTCGAGGTGGATGAGGCGACGTTGAAGGAAGTGGCCGCGATGACCGACGGAAAATATTTCCGCGCCACGAACAACAAGGCACTTCAGGATATCTATCAGGAGATTGATCTTCTCGAAAAGACAAGAATCGAAGTGCGTGCGTATCGCTCCTACACGGAGTTGTTCTATTCATGGGCCCTGGCCGGGCTGATCGCTCTTTTGCTGGAACTCATTCTGTCGAAAACCGTTCTAGGAAGGATTCCCTGAGATGATCCGGTTTGCGCAAAGTGATTATCTGACGGTTTTGCTGCTCCTGATTCCTGCCCTGGCGGGATTGTTCTGGTTCGCGATCCGTTCGAGGAAGAGAAACATCGGTCTGTTCGTCAACCCGGGATTGTTCCCGCGCCTGGCGGGAACGGCGAGTACGGCGAAACAGTGGGTCAAGTTCGGACTGACTGTTGCCGCCGCGGGCATGGTGACACTCGCGCTGGCAAATCCTCAGATTGGAACCCGGATGGAAGAAGTGAAACGCGAAGGGATTGATCTCTTTATCGCGCTTGACGTATCCAACAGCATGAAGGCCGAAGACCTGAAACCGAACAGGATCGAGAAAGCGCGCCTTGAAATACGAAGCCTGATCGACCGTCTCCGGGGAGACAGGATCGGCCTTGTGGTCTTCGCAGGAGAGGCATACACGCAATGCCCGTTGACAACAGATTACGGCGCCGCATACCTTTTTCTGGATGTGGTCAACTCGGATGTTGTTCCGGTTCAGGGAACCTCGATCGGCTCTGCAATCCAACGGTGTCTGGATTCGTTCGATTTCGAGAATCCAACCTCCAAGGTCATCGTCATTATTACAGATGGCGAGGATACGGAGGGTGATGCTTTCGAGGCCGCCAGAGAGGCGGCTGAGCGAGATGTGAAGATCTACACGATCGGGATGGGCTCACCGGCCGGATCTCCGATTCCGCTCTACAATGCGGCGGGCCGGCAGACTGATTTCAAGCGGGACCGGTCCGGTAACGTCGTTGTTTCAAAACTGGACGAGATCTCGTTGCAGCAGATCGCCGAACTGGCAGGGGGAGAATATTTCCGGGCTTCCAATTCTCAGGATGAGCTCGATGAGATCTATGAGGACATCAACGCGCTCGACAAACAGGAGTTCGATACGACCAGATTCACCGACTATGAGGACCGGTTTCAGATTCTTCTTGCGATTGCCCTGCTCTTCCTTCTGGTGGAGTT